>QGVH01000025.1 GCA_003242735.1 bacterium
GCTGATCAAGGACTTCGTGGGCGCGGCGATCGAGGAGGCGATCAAGCTGGAAACGGCGCTCCGCACGCTGACCACCGACGTGAAAGTCGTGCTGATGCACTACTCGCCGGTGACGGACACGCTGCGCGGCGAGCCGGAGTACATCTACCCATTCCTCGGCTCCTCCCGCTTACTCGAGCCTCTGGAGACGCACGGCGCGTCGGTGATCTTCCACGGCCACGCCCACGCCGGGCAACTGGAAGGGCGGACGCCGAGTGGCGTGCCGGTGTTCAACGTGGCGCTGCCGCTGCTGAGGCAGCACGGCCTGAGCTTCAGGATATGGGAGACGCCAGCGCCGGAGCGGCGGCGCGCGGCCCAGCCGGCGGCGGGTGGCGGGGAGCGGGCGGGAGGCGCTGCGGCGTAGGGAGTGTCGCGGGCGCCGTCGCGGTCGGCGCGCAGCAGCGACCCGTCCACACCCAGATCACGAGCAGACGACCACGCGTACTCACCCGCTGTACAACCGGTGCGGAAACCACAAGAGCGCGGCGGCGAGGCGTTCGCGGAAGCGCTGCGCTCGCGAGCGGCGGGGCCATGCATCGAGGGTGATCTCGGTTGCGTTCTCGAGATCGGCGAGGAACTGCCGCTCCAGCTGCTGCGCGATGGCGCCGTCCTGGATCTCCACGTCCAGCTCGTGGCAGCCGAACAGGCTGAACGGGTTCAGGTTGCTCGAGCCGACGAGCGCCCACGTCCCATCCGCGACGACGGTCTTGGCGTGGAGCATGGGGCCGTTCCACTCGTAGATGCGCACGCCCGCCCGGAGCAGCGAGCCGTAGCGTGCTCGCGCCGCCTGGTTGACGATGGGGATGTCCGAGCGCCCGGGCGCGAGCAGCCGCACGTCAACGCCGGCGCGCGCAGCGGAGGCGAGCGCGCGGCGCAGCGGCGCGGGCGCGAGCGGGTACGCGCCGGTGATGTAGATGCTGTGCTCGGCCAGCGCCGCAATGAGCTGGTAGAGGCGGTAGGCGCGGGCCGCGGCGGGCGGGCCGTCCACGACGCGGGCGGGGATCGTTCCCGGCGTGCCGCGCTCCGCCGGCTGGAGCGGCGGGATCACGCCGCCGCCGGCGCGCTTCCAGACGCGCGCGAACGATCGGTCCAGCTCGTGGCCGATGGGGCCCTCGAGCAGCACGGCGGTATCGCGCCACGGCGGTCCGTTGCCGAGGTCGTCCCACTCGTTGCCGATGCAGAGGCCGCCGACGATGGCGACGCGCGCATCCGCGAGCACGAGCTTGCGGTGGTCGCGGCGCAGGACGCGGAAGGGGTGGCGTAGCGAGGGCGGAGCGAAGCAGCGGACGTGGCAGCCGGCACGGCGCAGTTCGTCCCAGAAGGCGTGGCCGGTGCGCATGCAGCCGAGCCAGTCGTAGAGGACGAACACCTCGACGCCTGCCCGGGCGCGCTCGGCGAGCGCACGCGCGAACCGGCGCCCCACGTCGTCGTCCCGGATGATGTAGTTCTCGAAGATGACGCGGCGGCGCGCGCCCGCGATCGTCTCCAGCATCGCGGGAAAGGCGGCGGTTCCGTCTACGAGCAACGTCGCGGCGTTGCCGAACGTCAGCGGCGCTTCGGCCGTGCGGCGCAGCGCGCGCTGGAACAACGCGCCGAGCCGGGGACGCAGGCCGCCGGATGCGGAACCGTGTCGCGGCATTGGGAGCGATCGGGCAGCCGCGCCGGCGGGATCTCCACGGCGAGGCGATTCATGCAGCGGCGTCCCTGGCATTGCGAGCGGCGCCGCGGCGCGGGCGGCCAGCAGCGGTGTGGCGCTCCAGGAAGTCGATGAGCGCGGCCTCCTCGGGGTAGTACGCGTCCGGGCCCGGACCCGCGGCCGGGTCGCGCTGCCCGCCGTCCTGCATGAGCATCTGGATCGTGCGGCCGCGCCGGTACTCCTCCAGCACCGCCGGGTGGATGTACGCGCTGCGGCAGATCGCCGGCGTGTTGCCCAGCTCGTGAGCGACCAGCCGGCAGCACAAGGCGATGTTGCGCTTCGCCTCGCGCTCCGAGCGGGGCGGGCCTAGCTCCGCGAGCACGATGGCGGCGCGCACCGTGCCGCCGAACGTGCGCATGTCCTTCGATGTGCACCGCGCGCCCGCAATGCTGCGGAGGTAGCGGTTCACCGCGTGCGCGGTCACGTTGCGGATGCGATCGCCGTCGCGGTACCGGAAGAGGCGGCTCCCGGGCAGCGCGAGCAGCTCGCGCACGATGTCCACGAGCGGCGTGTCCGCGATCACCTGCCGCTGGTCCTTCCTTCGTTTGCCGGGATACGTGAAGATCAGCGTGTTGCCGCGCACCTCGACGTGGCTCTTGCGCAGCGTGCAGATGCCGAACGTGCGGTTGCGCACGGCGTAGCGCTCGCTGCCGATGCGGAAGAACCCCCGGTTCGTGAGTCGCACGACCGTTGCGAGCACTTTGAGGCGATCCAGCTCCGGCCGGGCGAGGTGCCGGTCCGTCGCGGCGCGGATGCGGGGGAGCAGCCGCGCGAACCGGAGCACGCGGCCCCACTTCCGCGCGGCGCGCCAGGCCACGTAGCGCGGGTGGTAGATGTACTGTTTGCGGCCTGCGGAATCGAACCCCCACGCCTGCACCTTGTGGTCCGGATCGGGCGAGATGTGCACGCCCGTCCAGGCCGGCGGGATGGCCAGCGAACGGATCCTCCCCTCCACCTCCTCGGCCGGCACGGGCCGGCCGTCCGCATCCACGAACCGGAAGCCCTCGGCCGGCGAGCCGACGCGGAGCCACCAGTCCTTGCCGCGCGATCGAGCCATCGTGGCGGGAGAGGTTCACGGATTGTGCCAGTCGCCGCCGTTCCGGCCCCGTGCCGGGCCGGGGCGGGGCCCGCTCCCCCCGGGCCCCGGCCCGGGCGGGAGCGAGGGAGTGGCGCTGCAGCCTGGATTCGCGGCGCCACCGGATCCGGCGCGGAGACGTCCGCCGCCCGTGCACCCTTTCGGTCGCATCGGCATCCGCGACCGCCGCGCGCGAATCGGCGGCGCGCTTGACAGCACACGCCTCGGATCCGCGATCTACTATCTCGCTAGTGGATCGCGGCCCCACGGACGGGAGGCACCCGCGATGCGAGACCTGCGCTTCGCCCTCCGCTCCCTTGCACGCCGACCCGGATTGCTCGCGACCACGGTGCTCTCGCTCGCGTTCGGGATCGGCGTCAACGTCGTGCTGTACGGCGTGGTGAACGTGATGCTGTTCCGTCCGCCGCCGCGCGTGGCGGAGCCGGAGCGGATCGTCCGGCTCGAGGTGAATGCCGGCGCGGCGCCAGGGCTGCTCGCGTCGTCGCCAGCGGCTACGGCGTCAGCGACGTACCCGCAGTTCGAGGCGGCGCGTGCGGGCACGCGGCTGTTCTCCGGCATCGCAGCGGACGCGCTGAAGGGCGCGCAGCGCTCCGTGAGCCGCAGCGGTGAGGTGCAGGGCGTGCTGGTCGCGGTGCAGATCGCGGCGTGCGGCGCACTGCTCACTTGCGGCGGGCTGTACGTGCGCAGTCTCCACAAGGCGCTCGCGATCGACCCGGGTTTCGCCGTTCTATCCGTACACGCACTACGGCTACGAGGCACGCGACGGAGACGCCCCGGACGCAGGGCGCGTGAGCGGCGTGACGGCGTTCGTCGACGCCGAGTACTTCCGCGCGTTCGGCATCGCGCTGCGTGCGGGGCGCGTCTTCGACGCGGGCGATCGCGCGGGCGGCGAGCCGGTCGCGGTGCCGAGCCTTGCCGCGGCGCCCGAGCTTTGGCGGGACGGCGACGCGCTCGGCCGCTGCATCGTCCCGTCGGTGGGGCCTTCGGCGGGCGAGTGCGTGCGCGTCGTCGGCATCGTGGATGACGTGCGCTTCCAGGACGTGACCGGGCCGAGCACGGCGGTCCTGTACCGGCCGATCACACAGCGGCCCGAGCGTATGGCGGTGTCGCTCTTCATTCGGGGCGGCGATGTGCGGCGTCGGGCGCCGCTGGTGCGCCGCGAGCTCCAGGCGCTGGATCCCGCCGCGCCGGCCGTGCACGTCGAGCCGTTGGCGGCGCGGCTGCGGCCGCGGTTCCTGGAGTGGGAGGTCGCAGGCAAGGTGTTCGGCGCGCTGGGAGGGGTGACCGCTCCGCTCGCGACGCTCGGCGTGTACGTCGCGGTGTCCGGCATGGTCGGCCGGCAGAGGCGCGAGCTGGGCGTGCGCGCGGCGTTGGGCGCGACGGCCGGCGTGATCCTGCGGCTCGTGCTGGGGCGCACGGCGCGGCTCGCCGCCGTGGGGATCCTGGCGGGCGGCGTGCCCGCGTTCGCGGCCACGGCCGTGCCGCCGACGCCGCTCTTCGGGATCGGGAGACTGGATCCGTTGGCGTACGGAATTGCCGTCGGCTTCCTGCTCGTGCTCGCGCTGGCGGCTGCGCTGGCGCCGGCGGCGAGGGCGGCGCGAGTGTCGCCCGCGGAGAGCCCGAGGGTGGAGTGAGGGCGTGGCTGCGGGCGGCCTCGTCTCCTCGAACAAACCTACAGCACTGTGCGGCCGTCTCAGCGCAGGGCGGCCATCCACGCGGACAAGGGCACGCGCGGTCCCGTCGGCCGCCGCCGGCTCGCAGATCGATCCGCGGCGCGACATGCTGGGTCCCGCGCGCCGATCCCAGCGCCTCGTACGTTTGCTATCGGAGATCCGAAATGCATCGGCTCGTCCCGCTCCTCCGTGCGATGGTCGTGGTGGCGTGTGCATCGGATGCTGGCGTGCCCGCGGAGCGATGGACAGGAACGATGGACACGCTGCCTCCCGGCGAGAGCGCGGTGCGACTCCGAGGAGACGCCGTTGGACTTTCCGCGTCGCTATGAGTACGATACGTGGGCACGGTTGTCGCGCGTTCGCGCATCGAGATGCGTGGTGCGACGCGACATAGAGCAGGAGGAATCGGCGTGGTGCGGCAGGACGGCAGGTCCTGATGGACACGGCGGTCGCACTGGTGGGCGCGTACCTGCGGCTGAACGGGTACGTCGCGATCCCGGAGGAGCCGATCCTGATCGGCGAGGGTCGCCCGTACCGGTACCGTACGGCGACGGACGTGGACATCCTCGCCGTCCGTTTCCCTCGCGCGGCGGTGGTGGTGCCGCGGGACAGCGGCCGCGCGCACGCCGGCACGGACGAAGACCTCAAGCTCGGCACCGACCCACGGCTCGACCTGCAGCCCGGGACGGTGGATGTGCTGGTCATCGAGGTCAAGGAGGGCCGGCCGCGCCTCAACCCGGCGCTCCGCGATCCGGCGGTGCTGATCGCCGCGCTGCGCCGGCTCGACCCCGGGTTCGATGAGCCACTGGAGCGCTGCGTCGATCGGTTGATCCTGAACGGCGAGGCGAAGTGCAAGGCGTCGGGTCAGCCGTGGCGGTTCCGGCTGATGGCGTTCGGGGATGGAGAGCCGCACCGGGAGGGCGGGCCGTTCACCGTGATTCCGCTGCGCCACGTCGCCCTGTTCCTGCTCAGGTCGATGGTGTCGAACCGCCAGATGTGGCGTGATGTCCAGTTCGGAGACCCGGTGCTCGATCTGCTGCACCTGCTGGACAAGCTGGGGCTGCTGGGCGAGGACGGCGCGGGAGTGGATCTGAAGGCCCCAGCGGAGACAGCGGAGGCGTGACGAACGTGGCTTGCCGGACGGCAAACGGAACGGCAGCGCGGTCGCGATGGCCGCGACGGTGAAGACATCCCGAGCCACATCACCCTGGAACGCGAAGGCCTCGAGCTATCGGCATGGCTGGCAAGGGTTCGGGAATCGATTCACCGGGGCGTATGCTGGAAAGGGGAATAGCTCGCATGCGCCGCCACTCACCGCGGCTTGCGGGCATCCTCGCCGCGGCCATCTCCGCCTGCTCAGCGGAGACGAATGACGACGCAGCGACGGCGCACGCCGGCGGCAGCGGCCCGCCCCTGGCTTCCAGCGCCGCGGACACCGTCGCGGCGGTTCACGACGCGGCCGCCACTCCGGCCGGTGACACGACGCGGCCGGCTGCCTTCCCGTTTCCCCTCCCGTACATCGCGGACGCGGAGTGCGAGTACTGCTTGAACCCGGTCGTCGTCTGTGCGCCGGTGCAGTTGCGCGCCGAGGAAAGGCCAGACGCCGATGTGGTCTCTGTGCTCGAGCCGGGCGACTCGGTCGACATGGTGACGGGCAGGTGGCACGTGGAGGTGCCCGACGTGATCGTGTTCCACGATACGCTGCGGGTGCCGGAGATCCGGGATACGTACGGCTTGCCGCCGGAGATGGACTCGGTGGTGTTCCTGCCGGGCGACACCGCCTACGTGTTCATCTACGGCACCGAAGGCGGGGAAGGAGACTGGTGGTTCAGGGGTGAGCTGCTGCGGACCGACAACGTGTGGCTCTCGCCGGCCAACATCGGATGGGTCGCCGGCCGCGATCGACGCGTGGCCGGGAACCTGGAGACCCGTGTGGCACAGTGGTGGATGAAGGTCCGCACCGCGGACGGGCGTGAGGGCTGGATCCCGGACGACACGATGACCGTGCGCTACGGGAACCACTACTACCCGGAGATCCCGCCCTGCCCGGCGGCACGCAGCGCGGGGGCCGACCCTGCTGCGGTCGAGCCCCCGCACTGAACGCCGGCGCCGCGTCAGCCCTTCTTCGAATCCGCTGCCGCTCCGTCGCCCACCCGAGGCTCGACAGGCAGGCGATCGGAGCTGCCGTTCCAGTCGTCGGTGCGGCGGTCTTCGCCGACCTCCACACCTCGCCGTCGGTTCACAGCGCTACGCCGATCCTGAAGGTGGGCTTCCAGCGGTCGAACTCGACGTTCTTCATGGCCTCGACCGTGACGGCGGGCAGCGCGGGCAGCTTCTCGGCGGTTTCAGCCTCGCGATCGAGCTCGGCCTGGCGGACGCGAAGCTGGTTGCGCGCCTCGGCGATGGCGACAGCGGATCGCCTCGGCCGTGGCCTTCTCGCCGATCGCCGGGAGGTGGCCGACCTCGTCACTGACGTGCTGGATCTTCAGCACGTCGAGCTGCAGGCCGAGCTCCTTCGGGTCGAGGTCCTCCTCTTCGGAGAGGTGGCGCGCGACGCCGAGCCGGTCCTCGTTCACCTCCTCGGGCGTGAGCTCGGCCAGCACGCGGGGCAGGTTGCCGGTCGGCGTCTCCTCGGCGAGCGCCTCGATCTCGGCGGTGGTCTTGCCCAGCAGCCGCTCGATCGCGTTGTTGAAGACCGTTTCGGGCGTCGACGCGAGCTTGTGGCGTGGGTGATGGACGCCGGTTATTCTTCGAGCAGGTCGCGGTACGGCGCCACGTACGCGATGCCGTCCTTCACTTCGACGACCAGGACCGAGGTCCAGCGTTCGCTGTCGCGGGCAGCGTCGTCGAGCGGGCGGGCGGGCAGCTCGATCTCGCGGCCCGCGCGTCGCACGAGGATCTTGCCCTTGCCGTTCGTGAGGGGGAGCACCACGTCGCCGACGAGGCCGACGATGGACGGGTCGCCGGGCGTCCCGCCGGCGGTGGCCTTACGGAGGGCGTGGCACACGAGGGTGCGGGTCGCCGCGCAGAGGAGTCCGGTGGTCACTGCGATGGCGGCCGTGAGCCCGGGCGACCGGCCGGCCCCGGCCCAGCCCAGCATCACCCCCGCGACGCCGGACCCCATCAGCACGTACGTGAGGTTGCGGAACGTGAAGATCCGGAGCGCGCCGACGCCGTGGCCGGTGTCGGCACTGTTCGCATCCGTGCCGGCGTCCGCGTCGTCGCCGACGATGTCACCCGCGACGGAGAGGAGGAGCAGGCCTGCGCCGAGGACGAGCGCGGCCCAGTAGACCGTGTCCATGACGAGAAAGATACGCGGGTGCCGGGTGGTCTTGCCAGGAGAAGGGGGCCACTGATCGCCGGGTCGGTGTCGGGCGGGCGACTACGAGCGGAGGGCGGTGTGGCCCGACGCGGGTTCCGTGCTTGCCCCACAGACAACCGGCGGCGGGCGTGGCGAGATTGATGCGTGTCGAAGCGCCGTGTCGAGCGGCGCTCCCATGGATCCGTTCCCGGGGAGGTCACACATGGCCAGGCTGGAGAAGGTGGTCGCGGGCATTGATTTCAGCGACGCTTCGGTCGCGGCGGTGCGCTGGACGTCGCGGTGGTTTGCGCCGGATGCCGAGCTGATCCTGGTGCACGTGCTGGACGTGCCGAAGCCGCCTGCGTTCTTGCGGCCGTTGCTGCCCGGGGCGGAGGACGTGCTGGAGAACGCGCGGGAGGGCGCCCTGCAGCGCCTACGCGCGTTGAGCGAGTCGCTGCCGTCGGTGCGCAAGCGGCTGGAGGTGCGTGAGGGCAAGGCGACGGAGCGGATCGCCGAGGTGGCGAGCGAGATGGACGCGGACCTGGTGGTGGTGGGCGAGCACGGTCAACGGCGCGGGCTGCGGGATGTGCTGGGCAGCACGGCGGAGCAGCTCGTGCACGCCTCGCCGGTGCCGGTGCTGCTGGCGCGGGGGCAGGGGGAGGCGGCGCCGCAGCGCCTGCTGGTCCCGATCGACGAGTCTCCGATGGGAGAGCGTGTGCTGGAGTGGGCGCGGCTGCTGGGCGAGCGGTTCGGCGCGCAGGTGATGGTGTTCCACGTGCTGAACGCGCGGCTGCTCTGGCAGATGCGGCTGGTCTCGTCCGAGAGGAAGTGGCAGGAGCTGGGCGAGGAGATGCAGCGCGGCGCCGTGGACTGGCTGCGCGAGCGCGTGCGGGCGGCGGGCTTCGCGTCGGACGCGGTGGAGACGCACGTCGCGCTGGGCGAGCCGAGTCATGAGATCCTGGCCGCCGCGGCGCGGCATGGCGCGGACCTGATCGTGCTGGGCAGTCATGGGGCGGGCGCGTTCGAGCGCGTGGTGATCGGCAGCGTGACGCGGGCCGTGATGCGCGGCGCTTTCTCGCCCGTGCTCGTCGTGACGCCGTCGAGGGACTGAGTCCTACGGCGACGGGTACGCGCGTTGCGGGCAGGCGAGGGCGGAGGCGCGGCGCGGATCCGGCGCGCAGCGCGGCGAGGGGTGGTACCAATGGACGGACGGTTTCGGGACAGAGCGGATGCGGGGCAGCGTTTGGCGGCGCGGTTGAGCGGCAGGCCGGAGCTGGCGGACGCCGTGGTGCTGGCGCTGCCACGCGGCGGCGTGCCAGTGGGTCGTGAGATCGCCGATGCGCTGGGCGCGGACCTGGACGTGATGGTCGTGCGCAAGCTCGGCGTGCCCGGCCACGAGGAGCTGGCGATGGGCGCGATCGCGAGCGGCGGCGTGCGGATCATGAACGACGAGGTCCTCAGGATGCTGTACATCTCCGAGGCCGACATCGAGCGCGTCGCCGCGCGCGAGCGAGCGGAGCTCGAGCGGCGGGAGCGTGCGTACCGTGGTGGACGGCCGGCGCCGCGGGTACAGGGACGGGTCGTGATCCTGGTGGACGATGGTGTGGCGACGGGGTCCACGATCCGCGCCGCGATCGCCGCGCTGCGGCATCAGGAGCCCTCGCGCATCATCGTCGCGATCCCGGTTGCGCCGCCGGACGTGTGTCGGGCGCTCCAGGAGGAGGCAGACGAGGTGATCTGCCTCCTCACGCCGGAGCCGTTCGTGGCGATCAGCATCTGGTACGAGAGTTTCCCGCAACTCAGTGACGACGATGTGAGGGCGTTGTTGCAGCGGGTGAATCGGGAGCGGAAGGCGGGTTGACGGTCCAACCGTCATCGGCCGGACGTCCTCGGGTCCTCTGCGCTCTCCGCGTATCCGCGGGAGCTCCTCGTCCTTCTTTGCGCGGCTCGCCGCGAGCTCCACGCCCTACGCACCGTGAGGCCGCGCAGGGCGTGGAGTCGTGGCGCGGCGCTCACTCTCCCTCGACCTCGATGCGCTTGCCGCGCGCCTGCTTGGACTTGGGCATCTCGATCTTGAGGACGCCGTCTTCGAAGCGGGCCTTGATGCCCTGCGGATCCACGCTGCGGGGCAGGGTGAAGGAGCGCTCGAAGGCGCCGTAGCGCCGTTCCCAGAGGTGGTAGCGCTTCTCCTTCTCCTCGTGCTCCTCCTTCTTTTCCCCGCGGATCGTGAGGACGCCGTCGTCGATCGTGACCTGGATGTCTTGGCGTTTCATTCCCGGCAGTTCGACGGAGAGCAGGAGCTCGTCATCGGTCTCGGCCATCTCGACGGGCGGCGTCCACGTCATCAACTCGCTGAGCGGGGTGGGCGAGACGAACTCGCCGAACACCCAGCGGCGGAGCCGGTCCTGGAGCTCGTCGATCGCGCGCCATGGTGCGATCTCGAAGGGGCGGTTGCGGGCGCGTTCCACTGCCATGCATCCTCCTCGCGGTGTGGTGGGACAGGTGGTTCGGCCCGAGCGGTTGGGCAAGGAGCAGGCCGGATGGGCCGGAAGAGCCGACAGTCGTCGGGTGCGTTCGAGGGCTGCGTGGGGGAGAGGTTGGGTGTTGGCGGGCATGGGGCGTGCGCGTCGTGGACGGCGGACCGGGGAGGGCGGAGCGATGCTGAGACTGCGGGACATCATGACGACGGACGTGGTCACCGTGCCGCCGGGGGCGACGCTGCGCGAGGTCGCGGAGGTGCTCGCGGAGCGGCAGGTCTCGGGCGCGCCGGTGGTGGCTGAGGACGGGCGCGTCGTGGGTGTGATCACGGCCACGGACCTGGTGAGGTTCGAGTCGCCGGAGGCAGGGGCGGCCCCGCCGCGGCGGGTGGAGCGCGGCGGGCGGGAGGAGGGGCCGCCCGAGCCGCCCGCGGGCTTCCTCGTGGAGCTGTGGGCGGAGCCGGGGCCGGAAGTGCTGGAGCGTTTCCTGGCGGCGCGGTCCATGGAGGGCGACCCTCTGGACCGGCACACGGCAGAAGAGATCATGACGCGGGACGTCGTGGCCCTGCCGCCGGATGCGGAGATCCACGTCGCCGCCGAGCGCATGTTGCGCGAGCGCATCCATCGCGTACTGGTGATGGAGGGCGGCCGGCTCGTGGGCGTGGTGAGCAGCACGGACGTGCTACGGGCGGTGGCCGAGCGGAAGATCGGCGGGTAGCGCGGCCCGAGGTGGCGGCTGGCGCGGGGATGGCCGTGTGTCGGCCCGGCCCGCCGCTCAGGGCGATGCGGTCGTGTCGTGGCGTGTCTCGCGGGCGGGGCCGGCGAGGTGGACCTCGAACCATTCGCCCGCGAGGCGCGCGACCTGTTCCAGGGCGCCGGGCTCCTCGAACAGATGAGTCGCGCCGGGCACGATCTCGAGCGCTTTCGTGCCGGGCAGCCGTTCGAGCGCTTGCCGGTTCAGCTCGAGCACGGTGGTGTCCAGTTCCCCGACGATGAGCAGGGTGGGCGCGTGGACGCGCGCGAGCGCATCGCCGGCGAGGTCGGGGCGGCCGCCGCGGGAGACGACGGCGCGGACGATCTCCGGCCGTTCCGCTGCCGCGATGAGCGCAGCGGCGGCGCCGGTGCTCGCGCCGAAGGTGCCGATCGGCAGCATGGCGGTCTCGGGCAGCTGCGTCAGCCAGTCAACGGCGGCGACGAGCCGGCGGGCGAGCAGCGGGATGTCGAAGCGGAGCTCCCGTGTCGCCGCGTCAATGCGCTCCTCTTCGGGCGTGAGCAGGTCCATGAGGAGGGTGCCGAGGCCGCCGGCCTGGAGGCGTGCGGCCACCTGGCGGTTGCGCGGACTGAAGCGGCTGCTGCCCGAGCCGTGGGCGAAGACGACGACGCCGCGCGCGGCCGCGGCCAGTGCGAGGTCGCCGTCGAGGACGGCGCCGTCGGCGGGGATGCGGACGTGCTGTTCGCCGCCACGGTCTCCGATCGGCAGGGCCATCTCAGCTCTCCCGCTTGGGGGACTTCCCCTTCGCGCGGGCGGGTCCGCGCTGCCGGCGACGGCCATGCGCGCGAACCTGCGCCTCGCGCTCCATCTCCCGCGCCCGCGCCTGCCCGGTCTCCGGCTCGGGCGCAGCCGGCGGGATGGGCTGCTCGGCCGGGACAGCACCCTCCATCACGCGGCTGTACAGCTCGTCGTGGAGATCGCCCTCGCGCGGCTCGTTGGGATAGAACTTGTAGTCCGTCGAGAGCGTCTCGTCCGGCGTGATCCGATACTGATCGGGCCGCTTGCCGCCCATCGTCCCTCCCGCTCCGCGCGTGGTGTGCCCTGGAAGCACGGGCGCCGGCCGGGGGTGGCCGGCGCCGCCAGGGAGTCGGTGCTTCAGGAACCGTACCGCCACGGCGGCACGGGACGCGTTCAGTTCCGTTTCGCCGCCGCGAGACGCTCCGCCATCTGGATCGCGGCGTAGGCGTTGACGATGCCGCCGGTGGTGGACAAGTCGCCGAACGGCACGGTGCCGTCCTGCCGGCCGGGCGGGACCACGGGCTGGTCCGCATAGCGCGTGGCCGACTCCAGGATCACGCGCCTGACCTCGGCCGCGTCGAGTTCCGGATAATACGCCATGATGAGCGCCGCGATGCCTGTGACCACCGGCGCGGCCATGCTGGTCCCCGAGAGCGTGCGGTAGCCGTTGTCCGGGACAGTCGAGCGGATCGCGACGCCGGGCGCGAACACGTCCACGCGGCCCGCGCCGTAGTTGCTGAACGAGGCGGCGAGCCGGCCCTTCCCCTCCCACGATGAGGCGCCCACCTCGATCCAGTGCCGCGCCGAGTCGCCGTCCAGGTAGTAGCGGTTCGGGAAGTTGCGAGCGGAGCGGAGGTCCTTGGCGTCGTTTCCGGCGCCGTGCACGAGCAGCACGCCGCGCTCGTCGGCGTAGCGGACCGCCGCGTCAACCGCTTCCTTGTTCGGCGACCAGGACTTGCCGAAGCTCATGTTGATGATGTGCGCGCCGTTGTCCACGGCATAGCGAATCGCGTTGGCGACGTCCTTGTCGCGCTCGTCGCCATCCGGCACCGCGCGGATGACCATGATGCGGACGTCGGGCGCGATGCCATCGATGCCGATCCCGTTGTCGCGGATGGCGGCGATGATGCCGGCCACGTGGGTGCCGTGGGTCGCGTCCGGCCCCCGCACGTCGTTGTTTCCGTAGCCGCGCTCGTTGAGGTTCAGCGTGTCATCGCCCACCAGCGGGCGGGGGTTGAACGCGGGGTTGAGCCCGTATCGCTCGAGGTCCTCGAGGCGCTGGCGCTCCTCTTCCAGCACCTCGGGCGTGATGCCGTGGCTCGCGAGTTGGAGGAAGATGGAGCGGGCCTGCTGCACGTCCTGGCGCGGCGAGGCGATGGCGGAGACGCGCTCGACGGTGAGCGAGTCGGTGCCCAGGTGCCGGCGCAGGATCGCGTTCACCTGGTCCATGGTGGCGGCGATCATGCGCACCTGCTGCAGCATCTCCTGCGTCTCCTGCCACATCTCGATGTAGGCCTGGCGGACCTCCTGATAGCGCTCGTAGTCGGCGCGTGCGGCGGGCGAGAGGGTGTCCACGCGGGCGCCGTGGAAGCGCACGCTGTCCCGGGCGTACAGCCGGGTCACCTCGTAGGTGTCCTTGTCGATGTTCCGGCCGTCCGGCCCGCCGATGAAGTTCCAGCCGTGGATGTCGTCCACGTAGCCGTTGCCGTCGTCATCCACGCCGTTGCCCGGGATCTCGCCCTCGTTGACCCAGATGTTCGCGCGCAGGTCCTCGTGTTCCGTGTCGATGCCGGAGTCGATGACGCCGACGATGACGGTGCGGCGCGGCTGCTTGCCCGCCAGCAGCTCGCGGTACGCCCGCTCCACGCTCGCGCCGATGCTGCCGTCGGTCGAGGCGTCTTTCAGCCACCAGTGGTCTGGCGCCATGGCCGGCGCGTCGGACGGAACGGGCTCGGCGGGCTCCGGGGGCGGCGCCTCGCGCGCGGGTGGTGTGTCGGCTGTCGGGGGCGCGTCCGCCGTGGGCGTGGGCCGTGGCGTCGGGTCCGCGGCCGGGGGGGTGGCGCAGGCCCCGAGCGCGATGAGGGTAGCGAGCAGCAACGACAGTGGTTTCATCCGGTTCAACCTCCGGCATGCGGCCATGGAGCCGGGTCGTCATGCAGCGGCCGTGCCCGGCGCAGACACACTTGTACAGGCCAGCGGCCCCGGGGTGCCATCGGGACTGGCCCCGGACGCGTCCCGGATGCGAGCACCTCCGGGGCCCCTCGGCTCCGGAAGGCGCACGCCGCGACCTCCGGGTCTCGCATGAGACAGCGCCGGACCGGAACGGAGCTTGCGCGTGCCCGGGGCGGCCGGTGCCCGGGCCTGGAACCGGCAGGAGCCGAGGGCGATGGTCATCGCGTTCTACGAGATCGCGGAGGAGTGGGAGCGGGAGCGGCTGCGGGACCAGCTCGCCACGCACACGCTCGTGTTCGAGTCGCGGCCGCTCGTGCCGGAGACGGCGGGCCCCGCGCGGGACGCGGAGGCGGTTTCGGTCTTCATCCGCTCACGCGTGGACCAGGCGGTGCTGGACCGGCTGCCGCGGCTGCGGTTCGTGGCGACGCGCTCCACGGGGTTCGACCACATCGACCTCGCCGCGTGCCGCGAGAGGGGCATCCAGGTCTCCAACGTCCCGCACTACGGCGAGAACACGGTGGCCGAGCACACGTTCGGCCTGATCCTGGCCCTGTCGCGGCGGATCCTCGAGGCGAACCGGCGCACGCGCGCGGGAGAGTTCACGCTGGAGGGCCTGGAGGGCATGGACCTGCGCGGCAAGCTGCTGGGCGTGATCGGCGCCGGCTCGATCGGGCTGCACGTGATCCGCATCGCCCGGGCGTTCGGCATGCACGTCGTCGCATACGACATCGCGCCGCAGCCGCTCATTGCCGAGGTGCTCGGGTTCCGCTACGTCTCGCTCATCGACCTGCTCGGCGCGGTGGAGGTCCTCACGCTGCACGCGCCGCTCACGCCGGAGACGCACCACCTGATGAACCGCGAGCGCTTCGCGGCGCTGCGCCGCGGCGCGCTGTTCGTGAACACGGCGCGGGGCGCGCTGGTGGACACCGAGGCGCTGTTGTGGGCGCTGGACGAGGGCATCGTCGCAGGCGCCGCGCTGGACGTGCTGGAAGGCGAGGAGCAGCTCGCGGAGGAGCAGAGCATGTTCCGCACGGCGGAGTCCGAGTCGCGGATGCGTCAGCTCGTGGCGGGGAGCCGGCTGCTGGAGCGTGACGACGTGATCGTCACGCCGCACATCGCGTGGTTCAGCCGCGAGGCGCGGCAACGCATTCTCGCCACCACGGTGGAGAACCTCCAGGCGTTCATCCTGGGGAGGCCGCAGAACCGGCTCGCCGCGTAGGGAACCGGGGCGGGTGTGCGGCGCCGATGACAGCCGTCCCGGCCCTGTCCTAGAGGAGCTTCTGGACCTCGGCGTGCGCCAGCACCACGGCGGGCGAGCCCTGGAGCGCTTCGAAGTACCGGCTGCCGAACGGCGAGCCGCCCTGCTCCGGCTGCTCCTCGGTGGGCGTCAACAGCGAGCGCACCTGGTGGACGAGCGCGCGGAGGTCGCCTTCCGCCGGCGGCTGCTCCTCGTCCAGGAACTCATCGATCCGCACGACGAGCTCCGAGAGCGGGTGCAACCAGGCGAACCACGGGTCGTGGATCAGGATCTGGAGCAGCTCACTGCTCGTGAGCCGGCCGTGCACGCGCTCGTACTCGATGCGCTCGAAGTCCACGAGCGCCTTGTGCAGCCGGACCAGGGCGCGGCGGAGTTCGTGCAGCCGTTCGCCCGGGTCGCGGTCCCGTTGCGGGGTAGAAGCCATCGGAACCGGGCTCCGGTTCGTTTCGTGGTCGTGGCGGGACACCGTCGTACGGCGGCCTCCGGCCGCTGGCGACGCGGGTGGTGCGCTCCCCGCCGTCCCGGCGCATTGCAACGTCGAGGCCGCGAGAGGCCGGGTGTCCCGAGGGTGTGATACTGGCTGTGATATTGGCGTGGGCCGGCTGGCGCGGCAACGCGTGGCGGGTATGTTGGAAGCAAGAACACCGCGGCGTTGCCCGAGGCCGGCGCGCCGCTCGACCTGCGAGGAGGAGATCATGGCGACGGCGACGTTGAAGATCACCGGGATGCATTGCGCCCACTGCGTGCAGGCGGTCAAGGGGGCGCTGGAGAAGCTGGACGGCGTGCGGTCTGCGGAGGTGGATCTGAGTGCGGGGCGTGCGCAGGTGGAGTACGACGAGACCCGCGTCACGCCCGGGCAGCTCGTGGGCGCCGTCATGGACGAGGGTTACACCGCAGAGGAGATCCCATGACGCAGCCGTCGCGGACCACCGAGTCCATGAACCCGGACTACGCCGCGATCCGTGACATCATGCGCCAGATCCGGGAGCGGCTGGTCGTGCCCGACCGTGCCACGCTCGCGGTCGGGCTGGTCGGGCACCTCGCCACGGTGATGAACCGGCACCAGATGGCGAAGTTGCTGGACCAGCTCCGGGAGGAAGCGGAACGCGTACAGGACATCCCGCCTCGGCGCCAGTGGCCCGGCGTTGATGAGGAGGTGGAGAAGCGGTTGTTCGGCGAGTGAGTTCCTGCGATCGCCACCCGGCTCCGCATCGGCCCTGATCCCCTGCGCCCCGATGGCATGAGCGGCCGGCGCCGTGTCGGGGGGGCGGCCCGACTCGTGCAAGGGGCCTGGCCGGACCTCACGGCAGCGACCGGAGGGCGTGTATGGGAGCGGTCCGGGGAGGGCGGAGCGGCGTGGGATGCGGGGCGAGCGGTGTGTGCGTGGCGCGACGAGGGACGTTCGGTGCAGCCAGCGCCGGAACGGGACCGACGCTGCGGCTGCTGCCGCGCATGCCGCTCATCGTCGCCGCGGTGATGGCGCTGATCGGGGCTCGTGCATACGCCCAGGAGCCCGCGCCGCCGGACACGGCGGTCCGCGGCCCGGAAGTCGAGGACGTGCGGTTCCCCGGAGCGAGGCGGCTGGACCGTCAGCTCCTCAAGGATGCGATCGTCACGCAGGAAACCGAGTGCCGGTCCGGGTGGCTGTGGCTGGTGTGCGCGGTCACGGACCTCGACTTCGCCGAGCGCAAGGCGTACCTCGACGCAGCGGAGCTGGAGCGCGACCGGGCGCGGCTGGAGGAGCTGTACCGCGCGTGGGGGTTCCCGGACGCGCGCGTGGGCGTGCGGACCGAAACGCAGCCCGACGGCGACGTCGTCGTCGAATTCCCCATTGAAGAAGGCGAGCCGATCATCGTCCGCGCCGTGGAAGTGCGCGGATTGGATTCCGTGACCCCGCCGGTCCGATTGCGCTGGCCGCTGCCGCTGCGGCCGGGCGACCCCTATGCGCAGCCGCTGATCGAGGCGTCGCAGGTGGCGATCGTGGCGGCGTTCGCCGAGCGCGGCTACCCGTTCGCGCAGGTGGAGGTCTCGGGCGACGTGGACCAGGCCGCGCGCACGGCGAGCGTCACGTTCCAGGCGTTGCCGGGCCCGCCGGGCGTGTTCGGCCCCGTGAGCATCCGGGCGACGCCGCCGCTGCGTGAGGAGGACGTGCGCGAGCGGCTCGCGTTCCGCGAGGGCGAGCGGTTCCGGCTGTCCGCGCTCGAGGAGACGCAGCGGGCGCTGCTCGAGCTCCCCGCCGTGCAGACCGCGACCGTCACGCCGGTCCAGGTGCAGTTGCCGGACACGGCCATCCCCACGGTGATCACCGTCGAGCCGCCGGACCGGGTGGAAGGCCTCGCGCTCGAGGGCAACATCTCCTCCGCCCGTTGCCTCGAGGCGGCGGTGTACTGGCGCGACCTCTACTTCCGCGGCGAGCCGCGCGTGTTCGCGATCGGCGTGGGGTTCTCCAACCTGCTGGCGAAGCAGTTGGGCGGGGACTTCCCGTGCGCGTCCGCGGGCGAGGGCGGCGAGGACTTCGATGACCCGAACTACTTCGTCGAGGCGGAGCTCGTTCAGCCGTGGCGGGACGACCCGTGGACGTGGCTCACGTTCCGCGGACTGGCTGCACGCGAGTCCGCGCCGCGGGCGTACGTGCGGCGCGGCTTCGGCGCGGAGGCCATGGTCTCACGGCGGTTGCGGCCCGGCCTCGTGGCTTCGCTCGGCTACGCGCCGCAGCGCTTCGAGCTGGAGGGCAGCCCGCTCTACTTCTGCGGTAACTTCGGCGCGTGCACGCCTGCGAGCATCGACGAATTCGGCGAGCCGACCTGGCTCGCGCCGCTGCAGGCCAGCATCCTCTGGACGCCTGCGGGGCCACCGGGGTTCATCCAGCCACCGAACCTGAGGCAGACGTTCGTCGAGCGCCGGCTCGTGCGGCCGCGCTGGCGACCATGGGCGCGCGGCACCCTGCAGGCCGCCGGCGCCGCGACGGCTTCGGAGCTCAGCTTCGCCCGTGCGCTGGTCGAGGCGGCGACGACGCGCAACCTCGGCGTCCGCTTCGAGATCGCCGGCCGGACCCGCGGCGGCCTCCTGGCCACGGGCGACGATCTCCAGCCGTACCTCCGCTTCTACAGCGGCGGCGGCAGCACGGTGCGCGGCGTTTCCCAGAACCTGCTCGGCCCCAAGTACCTCATCGCCACGCCGGCGAGGGCGGTCGCGTTCGGCTGCGAACTCGAGTTCGACGGCTGCCCCGCGGGGCTCGTGGTCGATGATGACGACGTCGCTGCGCGGCCCACCGGCGGCGACTTGCTGTTGGAGGCGAACCTGGAAGGGCGCGTCTGGATCACCGAGCGCGTTCAGCTCGCTGCGTTCGCCGACTACGGCATGCTCGCGCGGCAGTGGCTCGGCGGCCCCGGCACGCCCGGGGATGCGTCCGACAGCGAGTCGCTGATCACGCCCGGCATCGGCGTGCGCGTCCTCACGCCGCTCGGCCCCGTGCGACTCGACGCGGCGTACAACCCGCAGGGGACGAAGGTCTACCCGCTCTTCACCGAGGACCCGACGACGGGCGACGTCATCTTCCTCGGCAACGTCGCATACGATCGGTACCGTGGCGAAGGGTTCTGGGGGCGCGTGAAGCTGCACCTCGGCATCGGGCAGGTGTTCTGAGCAGCGCACGCGGGCCGGCGATCCGGACCTCCGTGGGCCGCGAGCCGCGCTCCTCAGCGGATGACGTCCAGACGGCCGCCGAAGCCGAGGAACACGTACGCGTCTGCCACGTCGCGGAGCCGGTAGCCGCGCGGCAGGATCTCGAGGTTCATCCCAGGGCCGGAGCTCGCGTAGAACGGGTCGCGCAGGAAGTCGAAGCGCTCGTCGACGTGGAGCGCGAACGGCGCAGGCACGTCGGGGAGGCGGCTGCGGAAGAAGTCGAACACGCGGGTCGCGCCGTAGGAGCGGATGTCGCCGAACGCGGCGGTGAGGGGCGAGCCGTCGAGCAGGATGGTGTAGACGTCGGCGAGGCGGCGTTCGCGGAGCCGGGTGGCGAGCCACGTCACGTTCACGGGCGGGCCGCCGCCGTAGTGCAGCGTCGCGCCGCCGGACTTGATGCCGTGGTAGCCGCCCATGAACACCAGCACGCGGGCGTGCGGGTGCCGGGCGAACACCTCCCTCTCGAGCCGGTCCGCCATGTAAGCGTCGCGCTCGGCGTAGAGCCGGACCGCCGCGTGCGGCGAGACCGGGCGCACCGGCGGCCAGTCGGGCAGGTCCGCGGCGATGATGCGGATGCGGCGGTCGGGGCCCAGCGCCCGGTTGAGACGCCAGACGCGGCGGTAGATCTCGAGGTACTCGCGTGAGGCGCCCCAGTGCTGGCGCAGCGTGCGGGGGTGCGAGAGCAGGATGCCCGGGTCCTCGGGGTCGCTGGCGAGGTACGCGTCGATGGCGGGCTGCTCGTCGGCGGCGACCTCGAGCACGACGACGTCCAGGCCGGGCCCGCGCGCGAGCTCCTCGATCAGCTCGGCGGCAATACGCTTGGGTTGTGCCGCGGGGTGCACGTCGCCCAGGAAGAGGACGCGATGCCGCTGTGCGGCGGCGAGGGCGAGGGCGACGGGCTCGGTGCGCGCGGTGCGGGCGTATTCGAGGAGCGCCTCCGCCTCCTCCTCCCGGCCTCCCCACCGGTCGATCAGTGCGGCGGTGGCGATCGTGAGGATCAGCACGGTGCCCGCCGCGATGCCGCCGAAGCCGACCCGCTCGACCCGCTCCCGATTCCACGCCCTCCGCATGCGCCCCTCCCCGTCCCAGGCAGCGTCGTCAGCGGCCGGACGTTGCAACCCGTGGACCGGACGGCGGAGCGGACGGGTGGCGCGACGCTTGCCCGCCCTGCGCCAGCGCCGAACATTGAACGCCGACGCCCGTACCGGGCGTGCCCCCTACAGCCCTCGGAGGCCTCCATGCTCCTCGTTCGCCCGACCCGGCTCATTGCCTGCGCCCTCGCCCTGGCCCTGGCCGGCGGCCCCGGGACGGCCGTCGCCCAGACGGGGATGGAGGCGGTGAAGAGCCGCCTCGGCGCGGCCCCGCGACTGCTGCTGGAAACCGCGGACGGCGAAGTCGTGCGGGGCCGGCCGACGGGCTGGATCGACGATTGGCTCCTCCTCTCCAACGGCCGACGCGTGGCGTTCGGCGAAATCCTCCGCGCAGAGGCGCTCTACCCGCGCACCGGCGACGGCGCACGCTGGGGCGCGATCGCGGGACTGCTCGCCGGGGCGGGCGCGTACCTGGCGACCCGGGGCGAGGACGGCGGCGAGGCCGCCGTGGGCGTCGGCTACGTCAGCGGCGGCACGCTCATCGGCGCGGCGCTCGGCGCTCTGTGGGGATCGCGCCGCGACCGGAGTGAGCCGATCTACTCCGCGCCGACGGCCAACGCGGCGCCACGGACCGGGCTGATCGAGTACCGGCGGGGCGCTAGCCCGGGCCAGGTGAGGAGCAACCTGGCGGTGACGCCGTTCGTGGGCGTGAGCCGGTACAGCTACCGCACCGGCCGGACCGATGGGACGCACGAGATCGGGCTGGCAAGCTCGAGGGAGATCGGCCTCCAGCTCCAGTACGCCCTGGGACCGAGATCCGTCGTGCGGCTCGGCGCCTCCGGGATCCACGCGTCGTTTCGCGAGCGGCTGGGGCCGGCTCCCGGCACCCGGATCATGGACGAGAACGTCTGGCTGGCCCGCGCGGAGGTCGCCCTCGAGCTACGGATGCGCTCGAGCGTGCCCGGCTACGCCGTCATCGCGGCGGACGGGCTCTACAACCCGCATGGCTACGCCCAGCGGGTCGCTGGCGAAGACGACATCGACGCCGGCATCTCCCCCCGCATCGGCGCGGGCCTCGGCTTCGACTTCTTCCTCCGCGAGGACCGCCGGGTCCGCATCGAGTGGATCTACCGGCTCGGACGCTACAACGCCCCCGACGCCGCGGAGCACGGGTTCGCGACCTCGCGCACGACCCGCGACTGGTCGTTCACCCTGGGCTTCCACCTGCCGCTGGTGCGGCCGCGGCACGCCGCAGAGTGAGCGCCGGCGAAGGCGTCAGTGTTCCTGCGCGGCCGCGGCCGTGCGGCCCAGCGCGTCCAGGACCCGGGCGCGCAGTTCGTCGAGCGCGAACGGCTTCTGGAGGAAGACGGTCGTGGGCGTCACGTCGTCGTCCAGGATGTCGTCCTCGATCGCGCCCGTGATGGCCAGGAACGCGACCGGCGGCTTGAAGGTGCGGCAGAGACGGCCGAGGGTGAGCCCGGAGCCGTCGCCCAGCATGACGTCGGAGACGACGATGTGGAATTTCCGGGCGAGGAGCTGGTCGGCGGCCTCGGCGTAGGATTTCGCCTCGACCACGCCCGCGCCTTGCCGGCGCAGATACATGGCGAGGGCACGGCGGACAGCGTCCTCGTCATCGACGAGAAGTACGGCCACGCCCGAAAGCGGTCGGGATCCGGACATACTTCATCCACGACCGCCTACGGGGGCCTGGGTGCACGCAGCGTCGCGGAGCACCTTGGTTCTCCCGTCAGGAGTTGGTTGAAGGTTGGAGTCGGGTGTGTGCCGTTCGGCACATTTCTTGTCTCTTGTATACTGCTTCGTGTTCTGTGTCAAGTGCATGTGGGGAGGGCGGGGGAGGCGGGCGCGGCGGTCGGGGCGACGGGCCACAGCGGGCGGCCGACACCGTGGTGGCGGCCGGACGCAGACGGGGATTCGGACGACGTGGCCGGCGTGGGTCGGGCCAGCGGGCGGGCCGTTGGGGAGCGAATCGGCGGATCGGCGGCGGGCGGGTCTTCGTGGGCGGTGCCGGGGCCGGTCCCGGCGGATCGCCGGTCCAGGGCCCGGACCCGCCAACTGGAGGGTCTGAACGAAGAGCGGGACCGGGCCACCCGGCGCGAAACGTTTGTATTGCCGCGGCCGGTCCGGGCGGCGTTGCCGTAAAGGGCGTTCCGGTATAAATTAGAGGCCCAAGCCCACACAAAGGAGGACCGGTGGACGACAGTGTGGCAAGGGATGCCAAGCGGCTTCTGCTACGCTATGGCGCGCCCATCGCTGTGGTTGACCAGCTCTCGGACGATGAGCGCATTTCCATGGCCCGCGACGTGATCCGGACCTCGGTCAGCGACCGTCCCGCTCGGCTGCGCGAGCTGCTCAGCGAGGGCGGTTGGCTGGATGCGGGCGACCGGTGAGCCGCATGCGGCTTTCCGACCCACTTCGTCCGCCCCGGTCGCCGGGGCGGATTTTTTTGTGGGCAGGGGCGGGGGAAGGCCCGGGATTCCGATTCGAATCGGAATTCGAACGCCGGAGGCCCCGCCCCGGCCCCGTCTCACGCGAAGGCGGCCAGCACCGTGTAGAGCACCATGCTGATGCCCGCCGCCACGGTGGCGAGCGGCAGTTGGGTCGTGACGTGGTCCATCAGGTCCGCGCCGGTGGCGACGGAGCTGAGGATCGTGGTGTCCGAGATGGGCGAGCACTGGTCGCCGTAGACACTGCCGCCGATGACGGCGGAGAAGCACAGCGTCAGGAAGAACGGGTCCGGTTTGACGGCCCACGCCAGCGGCATCGCGATGGGGAGGAAGACGGCGTACGTGCCCCAGGAGGTGCCGGTGGAGAACGCGATGCCCATGGTGACGGCCATGAAGAGGGCCGGAAGGATTACCGGGTTGATGATGCCGGCGACCTGCTCGACGACGTAGGCGGCGGTGCCGAGCGAGCGGGAGACCTGGCCTAGCGTGACGGCGAGGCCGAGGATGACGGCGCCGATGGTGACGCCCTTTGCGCCGTCGATGAAGCCGTCGACCGCCTCCTGGAGGCTCATGCCTTTGAGCAGCGCGAGCACGATGGCGCTCAGCACGGACAGGCCGAACGCCTCCGCGATGGGCACGCTGATTTTCGAGGCGAACGCCTGGAGCCCGCCGCTGAACAGCGTGGGCAGGTGGGGCACGACCCCCGTCGCGGCGATCCCGATCAGCACGCCGAGCGGCAGCACGAAGTCGATCAACCCGGTAGGATAGGAGTCGGGAACGCGGAGCTGGCTCAGCTCTTCGGAGGTGAGTGGCCGGGAGCCGGGCGCGTTCAGCTCGCCGGTTTCGCGGGCGCGGCGGCGTGCCCGGCGCATCTTCTTGCCTTCCCAGGGCAACAGCTCGAGCGCGAAGAGCAGCGTGGAGAGGACGGCGAGGAGCCCGTAGAAGTTGAAAGGCACGGCCTGGAAGAAGAAGCCGATGGCCTCCTGCTCGGTCGCGAACAGCGGCGTGGTGCCGACGATGAGCCCGCCCACGTAAATCGGCCACGCGTTGAGCGGGATGACGGTGGCGACGGGTGACGCCGTCGAGTCCACGATGTAGGAGACCTCCTCGTGGCTGACGCGCTCCGCGTCGGTGACGGGACGCACGGTAGTGCCGGCGAGGATGGTCGAGATGGTGCCCCCCTGGTGGAACACCAGGCCCATGAGCCAGGCGAAGAACTTGGCGCTTCGCGGCCCGTGGACGATGTGCCGGCCGGCCCAGGCGGCGAAGTGCTGCGCGCCGCCGGTACGAGTCCACAGGCCGATGAGCCCGCCCAGGCACCACAGGTAGACGAGCAGGATCACGGCGTAGGACTCGCTGCCGATGGCGGGCAGGAGGTACGCGTCGACGATGTTGTAGTTGGCGCTGACCAGCCCGCCGACGACGATGCCGAGGAACAGGGAGCTCACGACCTCGCGCGTGACGAAAACGAGGACGAGCGTGACCAGCGGCGGCAGGAGGGAGGCGAAGCCGTAGTGCTCGGCGCCCTCGGGCCGCTCGCCGCCGAGGCCGTAGGCGATGGCGAGGCCCGCGGCGGCGATCAGTGCGGCGATGACCAATCGGCGGGCTCTGGAGATGAGCGGCGGCGGTGCGGGTTCGCCCTCGATCCCCAGCGCTTCAGGCGGCGTCGTCGGTGGTAGCGTCTTCGACATCGATCTCCAGACTCCGTTCGTGATCCAGCACGATCTGGACGGGAACGAGGAGCCGCTCGCCGAAGGGGCGCGCGTCGAGCTTCGCGTCCCGGCCGTCCACGCGGGCGGCGGCGAGGCGGCGTGCGGGCAGCACGGGCTCGAGCACGAGCCGGAGCGGCACCGGGCCGGTCGTCTGCTCCACGACGAACGTGTGGCGCGCGCCGTCGCGTCGGTATCGGAGCGCGACCTCTGCGTCCCCGACGCGCAGGCGCTCCACCACGAACCGATCCCAGGCCGTAGGCGGTTGCGGCCGCAGCCGCAGCCGGTGGCGTAGGGCGTCCGGCTCGGCGCCGAGCAGGCCGTACACGAGCGGGGCCACGACCATGCCGGCGGCCGACGCGTGGTCCGTGTGGGCGTCCGTGCCGGGCTGCCGCGCGCCTTGCGGGTCCCCGCCGCGCGCGCCCTCCCCGCGCTCGACGGCCCGCTCGACGATCCGCCACCAGTGGCGGAACGCTGCGTCAGACCGGCCGGCCGCGTACCCGGCCCAGCTCGCCCAGCCGGCGTGCAGCGGTTGCCATGCGCCGCTGTCGTCCCCGGCCGGGGCGTCCGGCCCGCCAGCCGCGATCATACGCACATCACGGTGAGCGGTAAACCCGTCCGCGGCCGCGAGGTCCACCCAGGCGTGCAGCCGCTCCGCCGGGACGGCGCCCAGCAGCAGCGGCACGGCGTACCCGGCCGTCTGCATCCAGTCCGCCGCGCCCGCGGTGCCCCCGCCCGAGTGCAGTGCACCGGTGCGTCGCGCGGCGTCGTGGAAGCGCCGCTCGACGGCGTCCCGGGCGCGGGCGGCGCGCTCACGCAGCTCCGCCGCGAGGGCCGGATCGCCCATGGCCTCGGCCACGGCCACGAGCTCGGCGAGGGCTGCGGCCCGGAGGGCGGCCACGTGGAGCGCGGCGCGGTCGTCGTGCCCGCTCCCGGCGGCCCCGCCGCGGCCGCGGCCGCCGGCCGGGTCGCCCGTCGGGCCGTCGGCAGCCGCGTCCGCACCGAGGCAGAACCGGAACGCCGCGAGAATGCACGTCCACTGCTCGCGGAGCAAGCCCAGGTCGCCGGTCCACGCCCCGTAGCGCGCCGCGAGCAGCAGGTAGAGGGGGGTGGAGTCTGCCGCGCCGTAGTGTGCGACGCCGCGGGCGGTGCACGCGTGCGGGATCGCGCCGGAGGGGGCCTGGTGCCGGCCGAGGAAGCGGAGCACCTCGGCGGCGGCATCGAACTGTCCGGCCGCGAGCGAGGCCAGGGCGGTCCACACCGCGTCGCGGGTGGAGTAGCGCGGGTGCCCGGCCTCGCCGTCGTCGGCACCGGAGCGTGGCCTCCCGTAGCCTGCCACCAGGGAGCGGCCCACGCCGGGCGTCTCGGCGCGGTACGCGTCCAGCCGCGCTTTCGCCCAGTCCAGCGCCTCGGCGGCGAGGGGATCCGGCGCCGAGAACGAGATCGTGCTCGCGGCCAGCCGCGCCAGCGCGCCGGCGCGTGCGCGGACCAGCGCGGGCACGGAGCGGAGCGCCGCGAGGGTGGCGGCCAGCGCGTCGTCGCCCTCCGTGGTGGAAAGCGCGGCCAGCCGCACGCTCTCGCCCGGTCCGAGGCGCAGCGTGAGGCGAACGCGGATCGCAGGACCGGCGGCCGCCGCGTCGGCGCCGACCTCGAACGCGTCGGGCTCGCGGGAGAAGCCGAACAGGACGGCTTCGGCCGGCGCGTCGGCGCGCGCGATGAGGGCACGGCCGTGCCGCCGCCAGCGCAGCGCGGCGGGCGCGTCCGCGGAGTCGGGTGAAGCGGGCCATGGAGCCGTGGTCCATTCGACCCGGAGCTCCGCGCCATCCGGCGCGCTCCATTCGAACACCGCGGCCGGCAGGTCCAGCGGGATGAACAACTTCTCGACGACGGCGCGGCCGCCCGCATCGAGCTTCCGTTCGACGCTCGCCGGGGTGACGATCGCCTCCCGGAAGGTCGCGTGCGTGTGGAGCGACCGGATCACGCACAGCGGGTGCAGCCACACCTCCATCGCCGCGCCGTCCAGGGTGCCGGCGATGAACCCCCGGCGGCCAGCCAGGGCGAACGGCACCCGGCCGTCCGCGTGGGTCGCCGTGGGCCTGGCGTGGATCGGAGGGAGCGGCTCGGCGAGCGTCGGAAGCGCCGGCACCTGCATGGACGCGTCCTCTCGCACAGCCCCCGCACGCATGCGTCGCCAGCCCGACCTCACCACGCTACACGCCCCCCGTGTCCATCCTGCGGAGGAAGGCAGCGAGCTGGACGCGGCCGAACGGCTTGGCAAGGGCGGGCCGGCCGGTGGTCTCGAGGAAGTGGCGGATGTCGTCGGAGATCGTGTCGCCGGTCATGAAGGCGAGGCGCATGGCGGCGGCGGGCGCTTCGCGCTGGAGCCGGTCGTAGATCTCCCGGCCGTCGAGCCCGGGCATGTGGATGTCGCAGAGGATGATGTCGAACGCGCCGGTGCGCGCGAGGGCGAAGCCCTGCTCGCCGCTGGACGACGTCGTCACCTCGCAGCCGAGGTGTTCGAGGACCCTGCGGAGCGCGCGCTGCAGGCCGGGTTCGTCGTCGATCACCAGGACGCGCACCGTGCGGCGCTGCTCCGCGCCGGACGCGGCGTGCGGCCCGGCCGCGGGCGCTGCAGCCGGCGTGTCGCGCTCTCCGCTCCCCGGCCCCTCGGTGGTGCGTGAGGAAAACGGGTCGTCGGCCGGTGGTTGCTGCGGTGCACCCGAGGTTCCGCTCGCGACGGGGAGGGCGAGCCGGAAGACGGCTCCGCCTCCGGGCGCGTTTTCCGCGTGGACCTCGCCGCCGATGGCATCCACGAACTCCTTCACGATGGCGAGGCCCATCCCGGTGCCTTCTCCCGCAGGCTTGGTGGTGAAGAACGGCTCGAAGATGTGGGGCAGGGCATCCGGCCGGATGCCGGGGCCGGTGTCCGCGATGGTGAGGACCACGCGGTCGCGGGCGGTGCCGGAGGGATCGGGCTGATCCTCCGCGCGCGGCTCGGTCGTGGGAGCGGGTTCGAGCCAGGCACGGATCGTGATGCGCCGGTTCGGCTGCTCGCTCTTCGCCATCGCCTGGACGGCGTTCAAGACCAGGTTGGAGAGCGCGTGGTGCAGCCCGCGGCGGTCCGCGTAGACGGGTGGCAGGTCGGCAGGGAGGTCCAGGGCCACCCCCACGTCGGCGCTGCTGAGGTCGCGGGCGTGGTCGCCGAGGGCCTCACGGACCACGGACGCGAGCGGCACAGCCGTGAATTCGCGGTCGCGTTTTCGCGCGAGCAGGAGGAGGTCCGCGACGATGGCGGCGGCGCGCTCCGTCTCACGCGCAATGGCGCGGACGTGCGAGAGGATGTTCGACGGCGGGTTGTCCGCCTCGAGCATCTCCAGGAGCAGGCGCGTGGCGGTGAGCGGCTTGTTGAGCTCGTGGGCGACGCGCGCGATGAGGCGGCCGAGCGCGGAGAGCTTCTCGGACTGCTGGAGCTGCTCGCTGGAGCGGCGCGCCTCGCCCCGGAGCTGCGCGGTCCGCACCGCGACCGCCATGTGATCGGCGAGTGCGGTGATCAGCGCCGGGGCGAGCGGCCAGCGTTGCGGCAGCTCGCGGTACGCGATGCTCATGGCGCCGATCAACTCGTTCTCCACCCTGAGGGGCACGATCACCGCGTCACGCACCACGGTCTGGCGGCGGATCTCGTCGGGGACGAGCGGCGAGGCCTGCACGCCGCGGATGACCAGGGGAGTCCGCCGGCGCTCGAGGAGCTCGAGGACCTGGGGCTGGACGGGGAACCGGTATCCCGGCCGGAGGCGCGGGCCGCCGACGCTGCGCTCGTGCACGACGAGCTCGGCTTCGCCGTCGCGGCGCAGGAGCACGCTCACGGAGTCCGCGGCGCTGAGCGTGAGGACGGTGGACGCGATGCGGCGGAGCACCTCGGGCAGCTCGAGGGACTCGGCGAGGACGCTCGCGATGTCCGCGAACGCGCCGATCGCATCCTGCGCGCGCCTGTTCCCGGTCACGGGCCGGCCTCCCGAACGGGCCCAGCCGGTCGTGATGCGGGCGCCGGTCCCGCTGCCAAGCGGAGCCTGGTTCGGGCCGCCGAGAGCGGCCGGACCAGGCCGGGCGGTGCGCCGCGGCCGCAATTCACGCGTGGGAGGTGCAGCCCCAGGACGCGTTCGAACGCCATCCGACGCGCGCCGTGCCCCCGCGCGCCGACCGACAAACGGCGCACCTTCCGCGGAGCAATTGCGGGGCGGCGGGTTCGTGCCATTCCTGGATCCGCGTCTGGGCGGGAAAGCCGGTGCCGGGGTGGCCGGCGGGGACGGCGCGGCTGGCCGTGGCGTCGAACGGAAGTTACGCGGCGAGCAGTACTCTGTCCAGGAGATCGTGTGACTTTCGTGAGACAAAATGTTGCATTTCGTTCGATCGGGGCGCAAGAACGCTTGACATGCGCGGCGGCGCCAGGGTATCGTGGCGCGGCGCGTTCGCAGGGCGATCCTTCCCTTCGTCTCTCCCAACGCGACCATTCGCAGGTGCCGTGCAGTGACGAGGTCGGGTGGAGGGCTGGGCGGCCCGGGGTGAGTCCATCCAGGCCGGTGGGGTGTGGGGCCGCGTTCGGGAGTGTCAGGCGGCTCCGGCGGACGCGGATCGTCTGGCATGCCGAATGCCTCGCGACGCCCTGCCGGTGAACAGCCCCGGGAGCGAGTATGAGCCTCAGCAGTCCTCCGACGTCGGCGCGGATCGTCGTTGCAGTGCTGCTCGCCCTCCTGGGCGCCGCGCCGGTCGTGGCGCAGGTGGACGGGAGCGAAGGCGTGGCGGCGCCCGATGCCGCGGTCGCCGGTACCGGCGCGCTCACGCAGCCACGGATCTTCTTCCCCAGCGTCCACTACTTCGAGAGCCCCATCGCGGACCTGCGGGAGCCGCGCATGGCGGGCGCGCTGATCGGAACCGATCTGTTCGCGAGCGCTTCCGCGCGGGAGCGGCCGATCTTCGAGTTCCCCCGGGGCGATGATCCGAGCCTCGATGTGCAGGGCCTGGTCGTCCTCGGAACCAACCTCCCGGTCTGGCGGCCGGTCGCCACGCCCCGGGGCGGTGTGCTGTTGGGTTTCCAGGTCGGCGTGCACGCGCGCTTCCGCCTGGAGCGGCCGAGCCGCGACATGGTCGGCTCGGACTGGGTCGTTGCGTTGCCGATCGAGGTCGCCTACAACCGCTGGAGCGCCCGCGTGCGGCTGCTGCACCGCAGCGCCCACCTGGGCGACGAGCTGGCCGAGTGGACGGGGGCCCGGCGCATCGAGTACAGCCATGAAGCGGTGGACGCTCTGGCCGCCTACCGCATCGGCGGGGCGGTGCGGGTGTACGGCGGGGGCGCGTACGTCTTCCGCTCGGTCACCGAGGAGGAGCGGTTGATCGCGGTGCGCGGGTTGCGCGATGCGGCTTCGATCCAGGCCGGCTTCGAAGCCGTCGTGCGGGTGCCGGCCGAGGGCCGGCTCGCGCCGCTGGTCGCGGTGGATTGGCAGCGTGCGCAGCGCACCGGGTGGGACGACGAGGTCTCTGCGGCCGTCGGCGTGACCACGCGCGTCGGTGTCCGCAGGTTCAGTCTGCTGCTCCGGTACTTCAGCGGCCCCTCGACCATGGGCGAGTTCTTCCTCACGCCCGAGTCGTTCTGGGGCCTCGAGTTCACGGGGGACCTGTGATCTTCGACACGGAACCCGCCGCCGAGCGCGCGCCCGAGGTCTTCCGGCGCGCGTTCGGTACCGAGCCGCACGTGCTGGCCCTCGCACCCGGCCGCGTCAATCTGATCGGCGAGCACGTGGACTACAACGGCGGCATCGTGCTGCCCGTCGCGATCGACCGCTACGTCGCCGTCGCCGCGCGCTGGCGCAAGGCGATCCGCATCCGCATGCTCGCGGTGGACCGCGCCACGGATGACGAGTTCCGCATTGACACCGCGCCGGCGCGCGGCGAGGGCTGGGCGCGCTACGCGCGGGGGATCGCGACCCTGCTCGTGCGTGCCGGATACCCGATCCCCGGCGCCGACATCGCGTTCGCCGGCGACGTGCCCATCGAGGTCGGTCTCGCATCGTCCGCCGCGCTCGTCGTGGCGACCGCGAAGGCGCTGCTCGCGCTCGCCGGGGTCGAGGTCGAGCCCGCGACGCTCGCAGAGATCTGCCGCCGCGCCGAGGCCGAGTGGGTGGGCGTGCGGTGCGGCATCATGGACCCGTTCATCGCCCTACATGGCCGCGCGGGCCACGCGCTGCTGCTCGACTGCCGCACGCTCGACCACTACCACCTGCGCCTGCCGGACCACGTGCGGCTGGTCGCCACCGACAGCGGCGTTCCGCGCGCGTTGCGGAACTCCGAGTACAACCAGCGGCGCACCGAGTGTCGGCTCGCGGCCATCCGGCTCGGCGTCCCCGACCTGCGGGACATCTCGCTCGAGGATCTCGAGCGTCGCGGCCACACGCTGGCCGAGCCGCTCTTCCGTCGCGCGCGCCACGTCGTCCGGGAGATCGAACGCGCACGCCTCGCCGCTGCCGCGCTCGAGGTCGGGGACGTGCACGCCCTGGGGAGACTGATGAACGAGTCGCACGTGTCGCTGCGCGATGACCTCGATGTCTCGACGCCGGAGCTCGACACGCTCGTCCGTCTCGCGAACGAGGTCCCCGGCGTGTACGGCAGCCGGCTGTGCGGCGCCGGTTTCGGCGGGTGCACGGTCTCGCTGGTCGATGCGGACGCGGTGAAGGACTTCGCTCGCCACGTGACCCGGTGCTACCGGAGGGCGACCGGCGGCGAAGCGACCGTGTACGTGCTCTCGGCGGGAGACGGCGCGCGGTGGGAGAAGCTGGCGGAGTGGAAGAGCGGGGGGGCGTAGTCCGGGCACGCTCGTCGTCTACTCTCCCATCAACGCTGCGACGAACAGCCCCACCACCAGCGCCCACACCGCCGCGTAGAGCGGCACGAAGCGCTTGCGCCACCCGAGCATTCCAGGGAACAGCACCGGCTTCCCCGCGAACTTTCCGCGCGGCTCGTTCGGGAAGAAGAACGTCTTGTAGGTCTCGATCGTCATGATCGTGTAGCCGAGCGCGGGCAGCGCGATGAGCAGGTAGTTGCCCGCGAAGCGGGAGATCACGAGCGCCCAGCCGAGGGCGATGCCGGGGCTGCGGAAGAACTTGAACCAGTCGAAGCCCTCGATGGGCGCGTCCTTCCACGCGCCGCCGAACGCGGAGAACCAGCCGCCCGCGCTGCCGGCCGCGGCAAGCACGAGCCAGCGCGCGGGCGGGGACTCCGGCTGCGGGAGCCGCCACACGGCGGCGGCGAGGGCGAGAGCGAGGGCCGCGACCGCGGCGCCGACCGTGTACCGCGCGCGTCGGCTCTCGACCACCCGGCCGAACACGGCGAACTGCATCGGGATCGTGTACTTCGACTGGTCCTGCTCGCGCAGGAACGTCTTGTAGAACTCGACGAGCCCGCGCTCGCACGCGTAGGTCAGGCCGAACAGCACCACGGCTCCGGCGGCGTGTGTGGGGTCCAGCCCGAGCGCCAGGTGCAGCGCGGGCGCGATCGCGCCGCTCAGCAGGATGCTGCGCGCGTAGCGCCGCCAGGTGAATCCCTCGTGCGGCGCGTCCTTGTACATCCCCCACGTCGCCGTGTGCGCTCCCGCCGCGAGGCCGAGGCCGAGCGCGAGCGGCAGCGTGCTCACGCCTCCTCCAGGGATCGGTAGACCTGCTCGACGAGCTCGACGTCGCGCCGTGCACGCTCGAGCGTTACCCGCCCCTCGCGCCCCTCGCGCAGCGCATCGAGCAGGTCGCGGAACATGGCGCGGTAGCCCGCGGGATCCGTGAGCGCGGGCAGGTGCAGCGCGTGCTTCGAGCCGTGCACCGCGATGACCAGTCCGTTGGACTCGAACGCGATGCCGCCGCGGGTGCCGTAGATGCGCGAGAGCCGGAGCCCGTGGAGCGGCGAGTGCACCTCCCACGAGTACGCGAGGGTGCCCACCGCGCCCTCGCGGTAGCGCAGCGTGACGAGCACGCTCTTTTCGTTGCCGTGGGCCGTGCCGGGGCGCGCTCCGCTCGCGGACTCGATGGTCAGCCCGAGCGCGCCCATGAAGTGGATCCAGTGCACGCCGCCCTCGAGCAGCGCGCCGCCGCCGGCCAGGGCCGGATCATCCCGCCAGTCGCCCGTGCGCTGGTGTTTGAGCGCGTTGACGTGGAGGAACAGGATGTCGCCGAGCGCGCCGCTCTCGATGATCTCGCGCAGCCGGGCGAGCGCTGGCTTGTACGCGTAGTTCTCGGCGACGAGGACCTGTCGGCCCGCGCGCGCTGCCGCCTCGGCCGCGCGGTCGAAGTCCGCGGTGCGCGGGAACGCGGGCTTCTCCACGATCACGTGCTTGCCCGCTGCCAGCGCGCGCTCGGTCCACTCGAGGTGGAGCGCGGGCGGCGTGAGGACGAGCGCGGCGTCGATGCGCGGGTCGGCGAGCGCGGCCTCGTACGAGTCGAACGCGCCGGCGCCGCCGTAGCGGCGCGCGTGTTCCCACGCGACGCCCGGCCGTCGGCTCGCGAAGTAGCACAGCGCTTCGCCTCTGAAGCGCCGCAGCGTGCGCGCGTGCATCCGTGCGGCGAGGCCGCAGCCGAGGAAAGCGAGGCGGAGGGGCGGGCGGGTATCCATCTGCGTCAATCGTCCCCTTGCGCGGTTTGCCGGGTCGGCTCTGCGGGCTGCGCGGGCGCGGCGCCGTGTCGTGGCGCGTCTGCGCGCGCCGGCCGCCGCCACGTCACGCGTGGGCGTTCCGCCGCGCGAGGCGCGTGTGGCGCTCCCGCCTTCAGCACCTGCGCCACGTGCTCGCCGCACCGCAGCCCGTGTGCGGCGATGGTGAGGCTGGGGTTCACCGCGCCGGACGTGGGCATGAAGCTGGCGTCCGCGACGTAGAGGTTCTCGAGCCCGCGGAACCGGCCCCATTCATCGAGCGGCGAGGTCGTGGGGTCGAGGCCGATGCGCAGGGTGCCGGCGGCGTGGGAGAACGTGCGGATGCGGTGCACGTAGAACCAGCGTGCGCCTGCGCGCCAGAGGATGCGCCGGGCAACGCGGATCAGTGCGCGGCGTGCGGCGAGATCCCGTTCCGTGTAGCGGTGCGTGATGACGAGGCGTGGCAGCCCGAGGCGGTCGCGGTCGTCCGGGTCGATGGTGACGCGGTTCTCCGGGCGTGGCTGGTCGGCGGCGATCACGAGCAGCCCGGTCAGGTGCTCGACCATGGGCGCGATCAGCTTGCCGAGGCCGGCGGGCGCGCGTTCCCGCACGAGGGCGAGCGGCGGCGTCGAGAGCTGCTGGATCGCGCCCAGCGGGCCCTGCGGCTCCGCGATGGACGGGTGTCCGAAGTAGTAGTCGTGGATGCCGAGCTGCTTGTGGAACACGCGCTCCGGGTTCGGTCGCCGCGGGAAGACGCCGTAGACGATGGCGTTGCAGTGGCGCATGAGGTAGCGGCCCACGGCATCGCGCGCGGGGTTGAAGCGCTCCAACCCGGACGCGAGCACCAGGTGTGGCGATGCGAGCGCGCCGGCGGCGAGGATGACGGCGCGGGCGCGGTGGACGACGCGCTCGCCCGACGGCTCGCGCACGCACTCGACGCCCGTGATGCGGCCGTGCTCGGCGATGAGCCGGACGGCCGCGGTGTGCGTCTCGAGCACGAGACCGCGAGCGAGGAGTGGGGGGAGGACCGCGGTCGCGATGTCGTTCTTGGCGCCGATGGCGCAGGCGAAGCCATCGCAGGTCGTGCACGCCACGCAGGGTGCGCGGCCGCCGTCGTCGCCGTAATGGATGGCGAGGGGCAGGCGGAACGGCGTGAGGCCGAGGGAGCGCGCGGCGTGTTCGATGCGGCGGGACGCCGGAGCGAGCGGCGCAGGCCGCTGCACGTACCCGGTGCTGCGGAACGGCTCCGTCGGGTCCACGCCCGCCTCGCCCGCCACGCCGAGGATCTGCTCCGCGCGCGCGTAGTACGGCTCGAGGTCGGCGTAGCGGTAGGGCCATGCAGCGCGCGAGTCGCCGACGATGACCGGGTCGGGATCGAGGTCGCGCTCGCGCAGCCGGAGCGAGACGCCGCCGTAGAAGACGGAGAGCCCGCCCACGCAGTGGCACGGCCGGACCAGCTCGCCGTCGCCGCCGGCGAGCACGCGGTAGGGCGGCGCGGAGGCGACGTACGGCGTGAGCTCCCACACGCCTTCCGGCTCCCAATTGGTTGGCCCACGTTCGACCCAGCCGCCGCGTTCGACCATGAGCACGCGCAGGCCTGCCGAGACGACCGCGTGCGCGGCCATGGCGCCGCCGAAGCCGCTGCCGATCACCAGCACGTCCCAGTCCTGGCGCGTGGATGTCTCGCCTCCGCCCATCCACCGCACTCCCACCGCCCTGGTGTCCGCGCGCGCCCACCCTGCGGCCGCGGGCGCCTGGCTCACGCGCTGGAGGGAGCAAGTCGCGGGCCGGAGGCGTGTGGAAGGGCGGAGCGAGAGGCGGAGCGGCGGTCGCTGCTCGGGCGAGCGGCACGGCGGAAGGTTCCGCCGTGAGTGGGGCGCCGCGTGGAAGCGCTACGGGCGGCCGCAGCGGCCGAGCGCCGTGCAGCCGGATTCGCTGTGCAGCCGGAAGCGCGGACGAGGATCGAGAGAAGAGGTGGACCCCGGCGTCGAACCGTGTGCGGATCGCGGCATCCGCGGACGTGACCGGCGCCACGCCGCCGTGCAGCCCGAAGGCGCCTCGCCCTGCGGCGCACCGAGGAGGCTCGCGCCGGCCCGGGTCAGGAACCGGATGGGGCCGGATACGTAGCCGCACGCGATCCCGACTTCGCTCTTGGAGATGCTCCTGCGAGGGCCCGCAAACACCCGGCTTCGCCGCCTTGACGCGCGGTCCCGGCTGGCCGCTGGAGACGCTACTCCGGTGGCCGAGCGATTGCGGGCGTGGGACTCGGACCTCACGAGCGGCGCGCGCGACCCGCAGGCCGGAACCGGGCGACGACCCGAAGGGGTACTCCCGGCGACGAGCGGGCGCCGCCCCTCGTCGTCCACCAACGTGACGCGGCAAGGATCGTCCCGATGAACGAACCGGGCAAGCCGAAGACCGAAACCGCCACGCTGGCCGGCGGATGCTTCTGGTGTCTCGAGGCGGTGTTCCTCGAGCTACGCGGCGTGCTGGGCGTGCAGTCCGGCTACGCCGGCGGCCACGTGCCGAACCCCACGTACGAGCAGGTCTGCACCGGCACGACCGGCCATGCGGAGGTCGTGCAGGTCGAGTTCGATCCGGAAGAGATCTCGTACCGCGACCTGCTGCAGGTCTTCTTCGCCATCCACGACCCCACCACCCCGAACCGTCAGGGGCCGGACGTCGGCCCGCAGTACCGCTCCGCGATCTTCTATCACTCGGAGGAGCAGAAGCGGATCGCGGAGGAGGTGATCGCGGAGCTGGAGGCGGAGAAGATCTGGGACGCGCCGATCGTGACCGAGGTCGCGCCGCTGAACGCGTTCTACCCTGCCGAGGAGTACCACCGCAACTACTACCGGCTGCACCCGGAGCAGGCGTACTGCCGCATGGTGATCGGGCCGAAGCTGGCGAAGTTCAGGAAGCAGTTCACGGATCGGTTGAAGCGGTGATGCCGCCTCGAGTGGAGGGGCGGAGCCTGCCGCGGGGGACCCTCCCCGCTCGTGCGCCCGGCGCTCGGCGCTCGTGTACCGGTGGGGGGCGCCTGGCTGGGAGGACCCGACCGGGGACGGCCCCGGGCGCGAGGGGCCGCGCGCCATGCCACGACCGCAAGACGGGGCGCGGCGAAGACGGCCCCGGGCGCGAGGGGCCGCGCGGATTCGTGGGGTGGGACCGTCCGCGCGGATCAGGTTCTGGATCGCGAGAGGAGGGCGCCGCGCGCGCCTGGCGTGTGACGAACCGGGGCGCCGGCTGCCGGCGTGAAGGTCAGCGGGCCGCGCGCGTGGCGCGGGAGAAAGCTCGTCCGTTGGGTGCTGCACATAGCGAGGGGGGCCACGCATGGGGCGGGAGGCCTCGCCTTCCCTGGCCTCCGCGTTGAAGAGGCGGGCGCGCGCGTGGCGCCGGAACCACCCTCTATGAGGCAGCGGTGCGGGCGAGGGGCTCCCTCGCGGGCGGCGCGGGAACGAGCGTTTCCGGGAGCGCGCCACGGACGCTGAGCCCCCGCGTCGACGTCAAGGCGTCGAGGTCTGCGCGGCAGCGCACCCCGGACGCCAGGCCCCCGCGTCGCGGTGCGGCAAACTTCCGTACTCGTGCAGCCGGTCCGCCGGTGTATGGGGACTTGACCGTCCTGACGGCGGCCGAGGCCCATGCATCCGGTGTACCCGCCTCGTGCCCGGTGAACTTTGCCGTGCCCCACGCGGCCAACGTCCGCGGCGCCGCGCCGCGCGGGGGTCGTGTGCGGGACTTTGCCGCGCCTGCTCGGGTCGCCCATGCGCCGCCTCCCCGCGCGTTGCTCGCCGCGACCGCGCTTGCCGCGGCGGCGCGTGCCGTGGAGATTGGGCGGCGCGACGCGTGGCGGCCCGCCGCACGGTGCGGGCGGCCCGCTGCGCGGCGTGGCCGGCCCGCCGGACGACGCGCCTGGCCTGCCGCGTACGAGTATGGACTCCGGCCCGAGGCGAAGCATGCGCTCGGAACCCCGATACAGGACCGTCCTCTTCGATTGCGACTCGACGCTCTCGACCCTCGAGGGTGTGGACGAACTCGCGCGGAACCATCCCGAGGTCCATGCGCTGACCGAGGCCGCGATGCGGGGCGAGGTGCCGCTGGAGGAGGTGTACGGCCGGCGGCTCGGGATCGTGCGGCCGTCCCGCGCGGCGGTGGAGGCGCTCGGGCAGCGCTACGTCGAGACGATGGTGCCGGGCGCGCGGGAGACCGTGCGCGCGTTGCTGGACGCGGGCGTGCGGGTGCGGGTGATCAGCGGCGGGCTTCGCCCGGCGGTCGTGGTGCTGGCGCGGGAGTTGGGGATCGCGGACGACGACGTCGCCGCCGTAGACGTGTACTTCTCCGCCGATGGCGCGTACGCCGGCTATGACGCCTCCTCCCCGCTGGCGCGTTCCGGCGGCAAGCGTGCGGTGGTGGAGGGGTGGCTGCCGGAGCTGCCGCGGCCGATTCTCATGGTCGGGGACGGCGCGACGGACCTCGAGGTGAAGGACGTGGTGGACCGGTTCGTCGCGTTCGCGGGCGTGGTGGCGCGCCCCGCGGTGGTCGCGGCGGCGGACGAGGTCATTCGGGAGTTCTCGTTGCTGCCGCTGCTCGAGCTGGTGTTCGGGCGGAGGGAGTGAGGGGCGGGCGAGGGCGGTCGCGCCGCCCCGGCCTCGCCCCGGAAGCCCGGGTGGGTGGCCCGCCGCCCGCATTTCGATTGTCACGGGGGTGGCACGTCCCGCCGCGCAGCGGGTACCACCCCTCCTGGCGCCGCCCGAGGGTGGGGCGGGGCCCTTTTCTTCGTCTCAGCCAATGACCGGAGCGACGATGCCAGAGACCGCTACAGCCCCGAAAGTCGAGCTCCCGCCGTTCGGCCGGTTCTTCCTGCCCGGGCCGACGGAGGTGCTGCCAGAGGTGCTCGAGGCGCAGGTCGGCCCGATGATCGGCCACCGTGGCCCGGACCTCCAGAAGCTGATGGCCCGCATCCAGCCGGGCCTCCAGGATGTCTTCCGGACCCGCCGCCCCGTCTACGTCTCCGCCTCTTCCGCGACCGGCCTGATGGAAGCCGCGATCCGGAACGGCGTGCGCCGCAAGGTGCTGTGCCTGGTGAACGGCGCCTTCAGCGAGCGGTTCTTCAAGATCGCCCGCGCCTGCGGCCTGGAGGCGGACGCCCTGGAGGTGCCGTGGGGCGAGGCGCACACGCCCGACATGCTCGAGGACGCGCTGCGCGGCAAGGACTATGACGCGGTCACCGTGGTGCACTGCGAGACCTCGACGGGCGTGCTGAACCCGATCGCGGACCTGGCGCGGGTGGCGCACGCCGCGGGCGATGTCGCCATCCTCGTGGACTGCGTGAGCAGCCTCGCGGGCGCGCCGGTGCTCGCGGACGAGTGGGGCCTGGACTTCGCACTGGCGGGCTCGCAGAAGTGCCTGGCCATTCCGCCGGGGCTGGCGGTCGGCGTCGCGCAGGAGCACATGCTGGAGCGCGCGGCGGCGAAGAAGGACCGCGGCGTCTACTTCGACTTCCTCGAGTTCGAGCGCAACCTCGAGAAGGGTGAGACGCCCAACACGCCGGCGGTGTCGCTGCTCTACGCGTTGGCGGTGCAGCTCGACCGGATCCGCGCCGAGACCATGGAGGCGCGCTGGGCGCGGCACGAAGCAATGGCGCGCCGGACCTGGCAATGGGTGGACGAGATGCGCGACCGCGGCATCGAGCTGAGCATCCTCGCCCGTGAGGGCTACCGCTCGCCGACGGTCACGACGATCCGCCCGCCCGCGGGCTGGACCGGGCCGAAGCTGGCCGCGGCGCTGCGCGAACGCGGCTACACCATCGCGACGGGCTACGGAAAGATGAAGGAGGAGACGTTCCGCATCGGCCACATGGGCGATCACACCGTGGCCGAGCTGGAGGAGCTGTTGGGTGTGATCGAGGAGGTGCTGGCCCGGTGACTCCGGAGACGGCGACCGCCACGGACACGGCGGCTCGGGACGAGGCCCGGGCCGGCACGGAACCGGAGCAGGGCCCGGTGTTCCGTGTTCTCATCGCGGATGCGATCTCGGCCGAAGGCCTCGCGCCGCTCCACGCGGACGGCCGCTTCGAGCTCGTCCAGCGCACCGGCCTCAAGGGCGAGGAGCTGGCCGCGGCGCTGGAGGACTGCGATGCGGTCATCGTGCGCAGCTCGACGCGCATCACCGCGGAAGCGCTGTCCCGCGCCAAGCGGCTGAAGGTGATCGGCCGCGCCGGCGTGGGTGTGGACAACATCGATGTCGCCGCCGCGACGGAGCGCGGCATCGCGGTGCTGAACGCGCCGTCCGGCAACACGATCTCCGCCGCGGAGCTGACGTTCGCCCTGCTGCTTGCCGCGGTCCGGCGCGTCCCGGCCGCGGACCGCAGCATGCGCGCCGGCGAGTGGGACCGGAAGTCGTTCAACGGCATCGAGCTCTACGGCAAGACGCTCGGGCTCATCGGCGCTGGCCGCATCGGCGGCGAGGTGGCGCGGCGGGCGCGGGCGTTCGGCATGCGCGTCATCGCCTACGACCCGTACATCAACGAGGAGCGCGCCCGGGCGCTGGACCTCGAACTGTTGCCGCTGGACGAGGTGCTGGGGCGCGCCGACATCGTCTCGCTCCACGTGCCGCTCACGGAGACGACCGCCGGGCTGATCGGCAAGCGCGAGCTCGCGCTGCTCCGGCCCGGCGCGTTCCTGGTGAACGCGGCGCGGGGCGGCGTGGTGGACGAGCAGGCGCTGTACGAGGCGCTGGTCGAGGGCCGGCTCGCGGGCGCGGCGCTCGACGTGTACGAGCAGGAGCCGCTGCCGCCGGACCATCCGCTGCGCAAGCTGGACAACGTGGTGCTGACGCCGCACCTCGGCGCGGCGACGCGCGAGGCGCAGCAGAACGTGGCGATCGAGATCGCGGAGGCGGTACGCGCGGCGCTGGTCGAGGGCGACCTCTCGCATGCGCTCAACGCGCCCGCCATCGGCGGCGAGGAGATGCGCCGGCTGCGGCCGCTGCTGGACCTGGCCACTCGGCTGGGCCGGCTCGCGGCGGCGCTGGTGGACGGCCCCATCCAGCGCGTCGAGGTGCGGTACGGCGGCTCGGCCGAGAAGCCGCTCCAGCCGCTCAGCGCGTCCGCGCTGGTGGGCGTGCTGGCGGACGCGGTCGGTCCGGGCGCGGTCAACTTCGTCAACGCGCTGCACCTGGCCGCCGCGCGCGGCATCCCGGTCAAGCAGATCCGCCTCGGCTCCTACGGGCCGTATTCCGAGTACGTGGATCTCCGGCTCGAGGGCGCAGGCGGCGAGACGCGGGTCGCGGGCGCGCTGCTCGCCCCGGACTACCCGCGTGTGGTCCGGATCGGCGACTACCACGTGGACATCGTGCCGCGCGGCTCGCTGGTCGTGCTGCGCAACCGCGACGTGCCCGGCGTGATCGGCCGTGTGGGCACCGTGCTCGGCAACGCGGGCATCAACATCGCCGAGTACCACCAGTCGCGTCTCGAAGCCGGCGGCACCGCACTCGCCGCGATCGGCGTGGACGGCAAGCTCAGCGTGGAGGTGATGGAGGCGCTGCGCGCGCTGCCGGAGGTGTACGACGTTCGGCAGGTGCAACTGGGGGAGTAGCCGTCGAGCGACACGACATCCCGCGCAGGCCGGTGTTCGGCCGGCCGTTCCTCGATACACGATCCAAGCTCGGCGCCGGACGGCCAATGCTGGCCGTCCGGCGCTGCTTTTTTCGGGCGTCAGCCTCACGAGTCGCGGGGGACGGGAGTCGCGGCTCGGGATCGCCGCAACTCTCTTGACAGACCCGCAGGGGATCATCGAATTCTGCGATTCGGGCGAACCGTACAGGGCCCCGCAGAACGTCGGGGACCGGCGTCGATACCTCGTGGAACCGGAGGCGTCTCGTGGCGGACGGTGCGCATCTCCGGTCCGGTCGGCGTTTCCCGCACCGCTCGGCGATCGGCGTACTCCTCGGCGTCGTTCTCGGCTCGGTCCAGGCGTGTGAGGCGCCGGAGCTCAGCGCGTAGCGTGCTCGATCGGCGGTGGCGCCGCGACCTGCGTCGGTCAGGCTGGTCCGGACGGTGGGCGGCGCAGCGGAGGAGGGCAGAGTCGTGCTGACCAGCGCTTGGCGTGCTGCGGCGTCGCCGTCGGGGAAGCTCGCCGTCGTGGATCGGAGCGAGGGGAGCGGGGTTCTCCTCGGTCCCGAAGGCCGGTTGATCGCGACGGTGGGCTCGAGGGGCGGCGGGTCCAGGACGGTTCCGCGATCCGTGGGAGGTCGGATTTCTGGGCGATTCGCTCCTCTGGGTAGCGGACGGCGCTTCTGGCCGGATCTCGTTCTTCGACGCCGAGGGCCGGTTCGTCAGGCGTCTGCACAGGCCGTGGCAGCAGATCCCGGGCGGCCCGTGGTCGGCCAGAGGGAACTGGGTGGTCGGCGGCCACGCGGTCGTCGGGTTCGCGTTGCGGCCTGAGGCGCGTGAGCGGGAGCCGGATCCTCCAATGCCGGTGGTGTTTCCGGGACAGCGCCGGGACGCTGCGGGTCCTGGATCGGCTCGAGGTGGCCGGCCCGACCGGCATGCGGATGACCTCGAGCACCGGCCTGTACACGACCACGACGCAGCCGATCGAGGCCTGACCGATCATCGGTGTGGAGGCCGGGGGCGAGTGGCTCTACGGGGTGGACCGCAGGCCGGCGACGACGGAAGCCGGGACGATCGGGATCGTCCGCTACGACGCGTCTGGAGGCGTGTTGGGGCGCATTGCCATTCCGTACAAGTCCGTGCCTGTGAACCGGGCCGCGTTGCGGCGGTTTGCCGAAGCGTACGCATCGGCGGTCACAGAGAACGCTCCACCGTGGTACGGGACGATCTCGACCGACGCGGTCATGAGGGCCCTCTCGATACCGCGCAAACCCCGCCGGTCAGCCATGCTTCGGCGGACGCGGACGGGTTCTGGCTGGCAAGGGAGTACGCTCCGGTCCCTGGAGCGGACAGCCGGCGTCGACGGGAGCGCTACGATCTCCAGGGGAACCTGGTCGCGAGCGTCGAGCTCCCTCCCGGAGTCGCGCCGCTCGCCGCCGTGCGGCAGACGCTGTTCGGCTCGCGCGTCGACTCGCTCACCGTGCCGGAGCTGCAGAGGTACGACGTCGTCCTGAGCGGCAGCGATCGCAGGGGCCGCACATTGAAGTGAACACGGTCCGTCGCCGCCGCTGCCAGAGTCGCTGAAGGCCACATCCCGGAACGAGAGCGTGCGGCTTCGCGATGGTCGGTATCGAGACGCGACGTACCGCTGGAGAAGCTGTCGGGCTGGTGCTCCTGCTGTGCGCGTCGGGCGTGGGCGCACAGGAGCCGGCGGTCCTGCCCCTCGAGACAGAGCAGGTCGTCCACGCCCGCGAGTTCGGCAGGCCGTGGGCGCTCGAGGTCGGGCCGGACGGCCGGCTGTACGCGACGTACCCGGCCCGACGGATCATCCGGATCGTGGACCCGGCCACCGGCTCGATGGAGACGGTACCGCTCGCAGCGGTTGCGCTGGACACCTTCCCCGCGGGAATCGGGTGGACGGAAGGCCGGCTCTGGGCAACGGATCTGGGGAGTACGACGGACGTGGTCTTCGGGCCGGGCTGGAGCGTCGCCCGCTCCTTGCCCGTCGTGCAGACCGGGCGTTCAGGTGAGATCCTCGGTCGTGACGTCCTGCGCCTGCTCCCGGGCGACCGGCTCGTGGTCGCGACGACCGCGTCGGCCATGGCGATGGCGGCGGCGAATCACGAGTTCGATCGGATCGCGGACCTGGTTCCCGGTCCGCTCGCCCCTTCGGAGCCGGTCCCGTTCCTCCCCATCTGGGTAACCGCGCCCGACGGCACGGTCCTGGCCACACCCCTGCGCCTGTCCACGCGTCACCATCTCACGGTGCTCTTCCGGATGACCGGCGAGCCGCCGGGAGTCAGGGGCGTCACGTTCGCGGTGCAGCCGTTCGCCGACCACGACCTGTTCGACATTGACCATTGACGCGACCGGCACGAACGCGGTCGTCGTCGACCGGTCCATCCCGGGTCCGGGCTCTCCGCCGGCGTTCACGGTCCACTGGGTCACCATGCAGGGAGACACGGTGCGCTCGTGAGCGTACGACCACGACCCGATTCCGTTGCGCGAGGAGTGGATCGAGGATGCGTCGCGGGAGCAGGAAGAAGCCACACGCTCGCTCGACGGCGTCCGGGTCGACAGGGAAGCCTTTTTTCCTGTCGCCGTGGCTCCCGCCGGTGACGGACGTGCACGTCGGAACCGACGGCTCGGCGTGGCTGCGCCGGGAGGACGTTCCGGGGACGAGCGTCGTTCGATGGGAGATCCTCGGGCCAGACGGCGAGCGGGTGGGAGTGGTCGACGTTCGCCGCACCCTCTCGCTGCGCGCGGTCCGGGGGGCTGGAGGCCTGGGCGACCGAAGAATCGGAGGGAAGGGCGCAGCACCTGTGGCGGCTGCGGGTCCCGGCGCCCCGACCGTGGATCGGCGAGCCCTCCCTGACCGGGGGGCGGTGAACCTTCCCCGACCGTGGGCCGGTGATCCCTACCGCCGATCCGGGAACCCGAACCCCGCGCGCACGAGCGGCTTCCGGCGTCGCATCGGCTGCCAGCCGGCGCGCACCTGCCGCGGTTCTTCCACGGTCACGAACGCCTGCGGGTCCCAGCGGTCCACCTCTTCCAGCACCTCGGGGATCTGGCGCCGGCGGAGAACCGTGTAGACGACCTCGACCGGCCCCTGCTTGCCGTGGCCCGCGAACTCGGTCACGCCGAACCCCCGCTCCCGCAGCGCCTCCGCCAGCTCCACGCCGCCGTGGGTCGAGATGATCCGCACGGTCGCGAGGCCGAACGCGAGTTTCTCCTCGATCCACAGGCCGACGTAGGTGCCGGTCGCGAATCCGCTGGCGTAGCCCAGCACGTGCCACACGCTGTCGAGGTTCCGGATCGCGCTGCCCACCGCGACGATCCAGACCGTCACCTCGAAGAAGCCGAGCACGGGCACGATCATGCGGTGGTTGCGCACGGCCAGCAGCACGCGGAGCGTCGAGATGGAGACGTCCACGATGCGCAGGCAGAAAATGAGCACCGGCCCCCAGGGACCGGCGAATATGGGATCCAGGCCTTCCATCGATCGTTGGCGTGATTCGTGATCCCGGCCCGCGGGCGCGCGGCGCTGCCCTGGCCGCGTGCAGGCGGGCGATCCGACCAAGAAGATAACCTGCGTTCACGCACGGGCGAAGGGGCACGCGTCCGGCCCGGTGCGGCCCGTTCTCGCCCGTCTGGGCCGGCGCGAGACACCTGGCGTACATTAGGGGGAGGCGGATGCGGCGCCACGGAGGCCGGCACGGCCCGCGACGCGGTCTGCCCCGCGACGTCGCCCGACGGAGAGCACACGACCCGCAGCATGGAAACCGAGAACGCCCACGACGCAGCGAACGCCGCCCGGCGCCCCGGCGAGCTCGCCATCGCACTCACCGGCGGCGGCGCCCGCGCCGCCTACCAGGTGGGGTTGCTGGTCTGGCTCGCACGTCGGTTCCCCGACCTGGAGGTGCCGATCCTCACGGGCGTCTCCGCGGGCGCGGTCAACGCCGCCCACCTCGCCGCCCACCCCGGCAACTTCCGCGCGGCCGTCTCGGAGTTGGCCCGGATGTGGAGCGACCTCACGCCCGAGGACGTCTTCCGCGTGGACACCCGGTCCCTCGCCGGTCAGATCGGCCGCTGGGCCGCACGCCTCACCGTGGGCGGGTTCACCCGCACGCCGACCGTGCGCGGGCTCGTGGATACGACGCCGCTCCGCCGCCTGCTCGAGGACGTGCTCGCCGTCGCGGAGAACGGCGAGATCGTGGGGATCGCGGAGAACCTGCGCCGCGGCCGGCTCAAGGCCATCGCGGTCAGCACCACCAGCTACGGGACCGGCCGCTCCGTCGCATGGGCGCAGGGCCGCGAGATCCACGCCTGGGAGCGCCCCGACCGGGCGGGCATCCAGACCGCGCTGACGGTGGACCACATCATGGCGTCCGCCGCACTCCCGATCTTCTTTCCCGCGGTCCGCCTGGGCGATGACTGGCACGGCGACGGCGGCATCCGTCTCTCCGCGCCGCTCTCGCCCGCGCTGCACCTGGGCGCCAGCCGCATCATCGCCATCTCGACCCGCCACTCGCCCTCGCTCATCGAAGCCGCGACGCCGGTGACCGTCGGCTACCCGCCGCCCGCCCAGGTGCTGGGCGTGCTCATGAGCGCGATCTTCCTGGATGTCCTCGACCAGGACGCGCTCCGCCTGGAACGGCTGAACCGCCTGCTCCGGCGCCTGCCGGAGGACCAGCGGGACGGGCTCCGGATCGTGGACCTGCTCGTGCTCCGGCCGTCCCGCGACCTGGGCCGCCTCGCCCGGGACTACGAGCCCCGCCTGCCGGGTGCGTTCCGCCTCCTCACCCGCTCGCTCGGCACCCGGCAGACCCTCAGCCCCGACGCGCTCAGCATGGTCATGTTCCAGTCCGACTACCTGCGCCGCCTGATCGAGATGGGCGAGGCGGATGCGGAGGCGCGGGCGGAGGAGATCGAACGGTTCGTGAAGGGGGAGTGAGGCCGACGCGGGCCGCTCACCTCCCCGGCGGCAGGGTCCGGTCCCAGCCCAGCGCGTTGTACTTGCGGAGCACCTCCAGCACCCGGTCCAGCGGCAGCGCCTCGACCGTGCCGTGATGGCCCTCGGTCGTCGTCGCCTTGAAGAGCGAGTTGTAGATCGCCTCCTCAGTGGCCTCGGCGACCGCCTGGAACAGCGGGGACATGGCGTCGTTCGGCAGGTCCTGGACCGTGCGGGGCGCCTCGCCCTCGCGCCGGCGCACCGACTCGGCGGTGGAGAACGCCAGCACGTAGTCGCCGGAGCCGTTGCTCATGGTGGCGCCGGTGCGGGCCAGGCCGACGAGGGCGCGGGCGGCCAGGCGCTCGAGGTTGCGGGAGTCGAGCGGCGCGTCCGTCGCGACGACGATCATGATGCTGCCATCGGCCGATTCGTCGAGCGCGCCGTCGTCGCCGCGGGAGAGCTGCCGCTGGAAGGAGAAGCGTCCCAGCTCGCGGCCGACCGGCGCGCCGTTGATGGTGAGCACGCCGCCGTAGTTGCTCTGGACCAGGACGCCGACGGTCCAGCCGCCGAGGGAGGCGGGCAGCCGCCGGGAGCTGGTGCCGATGCCGCCCTTCCAGCCGAACGCGACGGTGCCGGTGCCGGCGCCGACGGCGCCCTCCTCCACGGGCCCGGCGGACGCGGACTCCAGCGCGCGGCGAACGTGCTCGGGCCGGATCGGGCGGGCGCGGATGTCGTTCAGTGTGCCGTCGTTGGTCTCGCCGACGACGGGGTTGATGGACCGCACGTTCTCCATGCCCGGCTGCTCCAGGAGCCACTGGACCATGGCGTCTGCGGCACGCCACACGCACAGCGTGCAGGTCAGCAGGATCGGCGTCTCCAGCTCGCCCAATTCGCGGACCTGCGTCACGCCCTGCAGCTTGCCGAACCCGTTGCCGACGTACACCGCGGCGGGCACGCGCTCGCGGAACGGGTTGCCGCCGTGCGGCAGGATCGCGGTCACGCCGGTGCGGATGCGGTCGCCCTCGCGCACCGTGACCTGCCCCACGCGCACGCCCGGAACGTCCGTGATCGCGTTGAGCGGGCCCGGCTCCATGATGCCCACGACGACGCCCGCCTCGCGGGCGCGCGGGCGCTGCGTTTCCGGGGTCTGACCCATGGCGCTCGTGATCGGGAAGAACAGCACCGTGGCAAGGGCGAACAGCGTTCGTCGCATCGGGGTCCAGCTCCTGTCCTGCCGCCGGAACGTGGCGTGGCGGCGTTGGGTCGCGCGGCTGCGCCCGCCGTCCCTCGCGGCTGGAACGTCGCGCCGCGGCCCGGTGGTCGTGGTTCGAACTGCGAGCGTGGGGCTCTGTGGATCACGCCCGCTCCGCGGCCAACCGGTGGACCATCGCGGCGAGGGTCGGGATCGGCACGCCGGTCGGACAGACCGCGGCGCATTCGCCGCAACGAGTGCACGCGCCCGCGCTGGCGTTCGCGAGCGCAGCGCGGTCGATGGAGCGGGATGGGCCTACCACGAACGTCCACGCCTCGGCCCAGGCGCTGGCCGGCGCCTCGCGGAGCGCCGGGCAGGCGAGCGAGCACAGGCCGCAGCCGATGCAGACCATGAAGGCCGGGTAGGCCTCGCGCTCTGCAGGCTCGAGCGGGACGTGGCCCTCGGGCAGCACGGCGCCGAGGAAGCGCTCGGCGTCCCTCCCGCCGCGGAGCGCGCGCACCGGCAGCGCCAGCACGTGCAGCGCGAAGCGGTAGGCCAGGTTCAGCCAGGCGAAGGCGCGGCCCCTCACCGCGCGCGCTCCGCTCGCCGGGTCGCGAGCGCGTGCGCTCGACGCATCCGCTCCATGCGGAGAGAATAGCCCGGCTACGCCTGCGCCGCCATGTCCGCCGCCGCTCCGCCCATCGCCCAGCCGTCCACGGCCGCTTCCCCCAGACCCAGACGGGCGGTTTCGACGCCTGCGCGGATCGAGCCCGCCACCCGCACGTTGGTGTAGACGACGTCGCCCCGCCGGTCCACCGGCCTGCCGCTGCCGTCGTCCCGGACGCCGGCGCCGAGCAGCGGCTGCGGCGCCTCGCGCTCCGGCCGCGTGAGCGCGAGCGGCTCCGGCGCGTCGAACGCGGAGCCGAGGTGCTCGACCCAGACCGGGCAGCCGAGGGCCGGCTCACGGAGCCGCGCGTCCGCGACGATGCCGCCGCCCACGAACTTGCCGGTCGCGAGGACGACCGCCCGTGCGGCGAGGCGCAGCTCCGCGCCGTCGTCGGCTCGCACCCGCACCGCCACGATCCGGCGGCCCGCCACCTCGGGGGCGCCCGCTCGGCCGGCGACGACCTCGACGCCGTGCGCCTCCGCGGCCGCGAGCAGCGCCCGGTCCAGGCGCCAGCCCGGCACGGACGGTGGGACGCCCAGCATCTCGCCGACCGGCACGCCGGCCGCCGCGGCCAGCGTCCCCCGCACCGCCTCGCCCTGCTCCAGCCCGAGGACCGGGGGCAGGATCGCCCGTGTGGCGCCGGTCTCGCGCACCGCGCGGGCAAGGGCGTCTGCCAGTGGGCCGGGCTCGCGCTCGAGGGTGGCTGCCAGTGCGATCGGCGACCACCCCGCTGGAGGAGTCAACGGGCCGGCGTCCAGCGTCGCGACGGCGAGTCGGACCCGGGCGGCGTCGCCCCACAGCCGGGCCAGGGCGGGCGCCGTGAAGCCGGGCAGGCCGAGGATGCCGCACACGAGCGCGCCGTCCTCGAGCACGGCCGCGGCCTGGGCCGGGGCGGCGAGGTCGTGGCGGCGGAGGTCGCCGTGGGGGTGCGGCAGCGGCCCGGCGGGCGGCTCGTGCGGGAGCCCTGCGGCCTCGAGGGCGCGGCCCAACCCGGCAGGCATCGGGCCGCGCCAGCCGCCGGCCGCCAGCGCCGTCGCCCCCGGGCCCGCGCGGACCAGCGCCACGCGCCGGCCCCGGGCCGCGGCGGCCAGTGCCGCAGCCACGCCCGCGGCGCCGCCGCCGATCACCAGGACATCGAAGGAGCGTGTCACGGCGGGGAGAATAGGGAGCCGGGCGGGGGGAGGCGAGTGGCGCGCGGCCTGCGGCCGGGCGGCGCGGCCCGGCCCCCTGGCGCGCGGGGCGCGGGCGGACAATATTACAAGCCACACACCGACTTGGGTTTGCGACGATGACGACGGGGCGCGCCGCGGCGCGGCCCCTGTGACCCGGAACCACGACCGATGCCCATAGACACCGTCGCGCGCGCGGCGCCACCCTCGCCGGCGGGAGCTCCGCCCGCGGACCCCGATCTCCGCAGCTTCAGGCGCCTCGCCGTAATCACAGCCATCTACATCTATCTGCTGATCGTCTTCGGCGGCACCGTGCGCATCACCGGCTCCGGCATGGGCTGCGGCGACGACTGGCCGCTCTGCAACGGCCAGCTCATCCCGACCATGAGCCTGGAGACGTTCATCGAGTGGATGCACCGGCTGCTGGCCGCGGGGCTCGTCTTCCCCTTCATCGCGCTGGCGGTGCATGTGCTCCGGCGCCGCGGCAGGCCCGGCTACGCGGGCCCCGGCGGCGTCGCCCGGCCCCTGGCGCTCGCGATCGCGCTCCTCGGCGTGCAGGTCATGCTCGGCGCCATCACCGTGTGGCTGGAGCTGTCCGCCACGGTCACGGCGCTGCACTTCGTGACCGCCGCCACGATGCTCGCGTGCGTGGTCGTCGCCGCGATCCGCGCCGGTGCCCCGGGCAGCGGGCACGTCGCGGCGGGAGACGCCGAGCAGACGGCCACGCGTTCGCGCTCCGCCGCCGCGGCCCTCTTCGCGGCTGCGCTGGGGTTCCTGGTGATCGGAATGGGCGCGATCACGGCCAACACCGGCGCCGCGCCGCTGTGCCAGGGGTTCCCCCTGTGCAACGGCCAGGTCGTGCCGGTGGGCGGGCCGCTGGTCCACGTCCACTGGACGCACCGGCTGCTGGCGTACCTGCTGGCGCTCCACGTGGTCGGCTCGGCGATCCGGGCCCGGGTCGCACCGCCGGCGGTCCGCAAGGCCGTGTTCGTGGCCGTTGCGGCCGTCGCGCTGCAGATCGCGGTGGCCGCCGCGCTGGTGCTCGCCCACCTGCCGCGCTGGCTGCAGGCGCTGCACCTGGCCGTGGGCGCCGCGGTCTGGGTCTCGCTGGTCGCGTGGGCCACGATCGCCAGGCGGCACGACCGCGCGGCGCGCGTGGCTTGACCGCGGTTGTCGCGAGTGATAATCTGTCGCGCTGCAATCGGTCCAAAACCATTCACCCGCCGCCCTTCGGGCAGGATGATAGAGAAGGAAGGGATGCCCCTGCGCACGGAAAGAGTCCGCCCGCTGGCCGCACTCCTGCCGATCGTCGCTGTTTCTCTGCTGGCCGCCTGTTCGGGTGAGTACCCGCAGACGACGTTCCGGCCCGTCACGGAGTTCGGCGCGGCGATCAACGACCTGTTCACCGGCGTCTTCCGCTGGACGATGCTGGTGCTCGCGGTCGTGTGGGTGGTCCTGCTGTACGTGGTGCTGCGCTTCCGCCGCAGGCCCGGCCAGACGCCGCCGCCGCGGACGCACGGCAACGCGATGGCCGAGATCCTCTGGACGCTCGGTCCTGCGGTGATCGTGGCCCTCATCGCGGTGCCGACGATCCGGACGGTGTTCTTCACGTACCGGGAGCCGAGCCCCGACGCGCTGGTGGTGGAGGCGATCGGGCACCAGTGGTGGTGGGAGTTCCGCTACCCGGACCTCGGCGTGGTCACGGCGAATCAGTTCGTGCTGCCGGTCGGCCGTGAGGTCCACATCCGGCTCAGCTCGGCCGATGTGCTGCACAACTTCTGGATTCCGCGGATCGGCGGGAAGCGTTACAACTACCCGGTGCAGCCCCAGACCGAGGTGCCGCCCTCGAAGGTGAACTCGCTCACCTTCACGATCTCGGAGCCGGGCGAGTACTCCGGTCAGTGCGCGGAGTTCTGTGGCATCGCGCACGCGATCATGCGCAAGCGCCTGCTGGCCGTGAGCCCGGAGGAGTTCGACGCCTGGGTCGAGCGGATGCGCGGGCCGGCGCAGGAGGTCGCGGCGGCGCCCGCTGCCGAGCAGGTGGCCGGAGCCGGTGAGACCGGCGAGGCCGGTGGGCAGGAGGAGGCCGCTGCGTCGCAGCAGGCCGTGGCGACGTCGGCGCCCGCGTCGGCCGCCGAGCCGGCGCCCGGCTCGCTCGAAGCGCAGGGGCGCGACATCTTCCTGCGGAGCACCTGCGTCGCGTGCCACGCCATTGCGGGAACACCCGCGCGCGGCGCCCTCGGGCCGAACCTGACGGGCTTCGGCTCGCGCTGGGCCGTGGGCGCGGGGGCCCGGCCGAACACGCTCGAGAACGTGATCGCGTGGATCAAGGACCCGCAGGCGATCAAGCCCGGCGCGCTGATGCCCGGCACGCAGAAGGCTGCGCCGAACGGCTTCCCGGCGACCGGGCTGTCTGACGAGGATGTCCGCGCCGTCGCGGCGTATCTGCTCAGCCTGAAGTGATGTCCACCGGCCGCGGCAGGAGGGCTGCCCGGCCCGCCACGCTCGCAGCGCGACGGGTCGGGGCCTCGCCCCGCGGCCGGTAACACTGAAACGAGAGACCCGCTACCATGGCGACAGCTGAGACCACGGCGCTCCGGACCGCCCCCGCTCATCGCAGCGGATTGTGGAGCTGGATCACGACAGTCGACCACAAGCGCATCGGCATCCTGTACGGCGCCACCTCGCTCTTCTTCTTGCTGGTCGGCGGACTCGAGGCGTTGCTCATCCGCCTCCAGCTCGCCGTCCCCGACAACGACCTGATCGGGCCGGAGCTGTACAACCAGCTCTTCACGATGCACGGCACGACCATGGTCTTCCTGGTCGGGATGCCGATCGCCGTCGCTTTCTTCAACTACATCGTCCCGCTCCAGATCGGCGCGCGCGACGTCGCGTTCCCGCGACTCAACGCGCTGTCGTACTGGATCTTCCTGTTCGGCGCGCTGCTCATGAACTCGAGCTTCCTGTTCGGCGCAGCGCCCAACGCGGGATGGTTCGGCTACGCGCCGCTGACCGGTGAGCAGTACTCGCCCGGCCTGAACATCGACTTCTGGGTCCTCGGGCTCCAGGTGCTGGGCGTCGCCTCCATCATGGGTGGGATCAACTTCATCACCACCATCATCAACCTGCGCGCGCCGGGCATGCGGCT
>QGVH01000026.1 GCA_003242735.1 bacterium
GCCGCCGAAGGCCGAGGCGCCGAAGGTGGTGCAGGAGCGGCCGGTGGAGGCGCCTCCGAAGCCGCAGCCCAAGGCGCCGCCGGTGCAGCGGCCGACGGCGCGGGAGGAGCCGAAGCCGAAGGAGGAGCCCAAGCCGGCGCAGGGGCGGAACCCGGAGCCGACGGCGAAGGTCGGCGGTGAGGGCCTGGACATCCGGATCGATGGAGAGACGTTCCCGTACCCCGAGTATCTCGAGAACATCGTGAGGCAGATCCACCGGTACTTCCGGTGGACGGGCGCCTCGGGCCTGACGGCGGAGGTGTACTTCGTGATCCGGCGAGACGGCTCGGTGGAGGATATCCGGCTGCTCAAGGGATCCGGGAACGTCGCGTTCGACTATGAAGCCATGGGCGCCATCGAGGCCGTTGCCACACGCGGGTTGTTCGGCCCGCTCCCGGAGGGCTTCAAGCAGGACCGTCTGCCGGTGGCGTTCCGCTTCCGGCCGGCGTTCTGAGCGCGACTGGCGTCCCGGACCCGGAGAGGACCATGCGGTTGCTTCTGGCAGTGATGACCGTGCTGGCGCTGGCGACCCCGGTCGGGGCGCAGCGCCAGGACACGACGCGTCTGCCCACGGGCGTCCGGCTGGACGTCTTCTACAACACCATGAACCGGCCGCTGGTGGCGGTGCGGCCGTTCGCGGGGCCGCCCGAGGCCGCGGCCGTGGCGGAGCAGGCGCACGCGATCATCGTCCAGGACCTCGACTACAGCGACCGGTTCGTGATCGCCGAGGTGCCCGAGGCACTGAAGTCGGGCCCCGTCGCGTTGAGTGCCTGGAACGACCTCGGTGTGGTGTTCCTGGTGACTGGGGAGGCGGAGCCGCTGGGCGACGGCTACCTGGTACGCCTTGCGCTGCACGACGTCCCGTTCGGCACGCTCAAGGAGATCCAGGCGTTCCGCGTGCCGCGGCCGTCGGACGCTGGTTTCCGTATAGCGGTCCATGCGCTCTCCGACGAGCTCGTGCGCTGGATGACCGGTCAGCCGGGAATGGCGGCGTCCCGGATCGCCTTCGTACGGCCGAGCCGTGACGGGGGCGATGAGCTCGTGGTGGTGGACTCGGACGGCGAGAACCTCGAGCGGGTGGCGAGCGCGCCGGTCCTCGTCTCCCCGGCATGGGCGCCGGACGGCAGGCGGCTGGCGTACGCCGAGCTAGTGGACGGCGCGTGGCAGATCGTCGAGCGCGATCTGGAGACGGGCACCAAACACGTCGTGGTGCGCGCGCCGACGGGCGCCGTCAGCGCGACGCCGACGTATACGCCGAGCGGGGACCGCCTGGTCTTCGCGATGCTGTACGGCAACGCGAGCGAGTTCCACGAGTACGACGTCGCACGACGGTGCTGCATGCGGCGGCTCACCCGCAGCTCCGCGGTGGACATTTCCCCGACGTTCTCGCCGGACGGCAGGCAACTCGCGTTCAACTCCAACCGCATCGGTTCGCCGCAGATCTACATCATGCCGGCGGACGGGGGGCCGGCGACGCTGCTGTCGCCGTTCGTCTACGGCGAATCGAGCTACTACACGTCGCCCGAGTGGTCGCCGACGGGGACCAAGATCGCGTTCCACGGGAAGTCGCGGGGCGGCTGGTTCCAGATCATGGTGGCGGACGCCGCGGACGTGGGCGCGCCGGTGAGCCAGGTGACGCAGGAAGGCGAGAACGAGGACCCGAGCTGGGCGCCCGACGGACGGCACCTCGTCTACACGAGCGTGCGCGCGAGCGGCCAGGGGCTGTATGTTGTGGACACCTTCACTGGCCGGGAGCGGCGGGTGGTGTCCCAGGCGGGCGCGAAGGTGCCGGCCTGGTCGCCGACGCTGCGGCGGGCGGCGGAGCTCGCCCTGGCGGGCCGCTGAGGGCCGCGGGCCCGGCGGGAGACCCCACGAGAGGGAGGAGACGCGATGGCGTTGCGGAGGCTGGTTCTGTCGTCGGCCGTGATCGCCGTGGTGGCGCTGGGCGCGTGCTCGAGGCGTCAGCCCCCGCCGCAGCCGGCGCAGCAGGTGGATGACGAGGCCGCACGGCGCGCGGAGGAGGAGCGGCGCCGGAGGGAGGAGGAGGAGGCTGCGCGCCGCGCGGAGGAGGAGCGGCGCCGCGCCGAGGAGGAGGCGCGGCGTGCGGCGGCGGAGGCGCGCAACATCCTGGTGGAGATGGTGCATTTCGACTTCGACCGCTCGGACATCCGGCCGGACGCGCAGGCGATCCTCCAGCGGAAGATCCCGATCCTGCGGGCGAACCCCGGTGTACGGATGGTCATCGAGGGGCACGCGGACGAGCGCGGCTCGGTCGAGTATAACATCGCATTGGGGCTGCGCCGGGCGAACGCGGTCAAAGAGTACCTCGTGGGCTTCGGGCTCGACCCTTCGCGCTTCGAGACGCAGAGCTTCGGCGAGTCCAGGCCGCTGGATCCCCGCAGCAACGAGGAGGCGTGGGCCAAGAACCGTCGCGCGGAGTTCCGCATCACGGGCGGCGGGGACAACCTGGTCCTCCCGCGGACCTCTCAGTGATCGGAGGGGGAAATGGAGCCGAGCGGCGCGGCGAGAGCGGCTAGGGTGATGGCGCCGCGGACGGGCGCATGGGGCGTCCTTCGAGCGCGCCGTGGCGTCCGCATCGTGGCCGTCGCCCTCCTGGCGATGGCGGGCGCGGCATGCGCCACCAAGCGCGATGTCCGCGATCTGCGGGAGCAGATCGCGGCGATGCAGGCGCGGCAGGATTCGCTGCTCCGGGTCCTCGTGCAGCAGAACCGGGCGCTGATGGACTCGGTGCGGCAGACGCACGAAATGGTGCTGCGGGTTCGCGGCGAGCTGGGCAACCAGCTCGTCCAGGTCGAGCAGCAGCTCATCCAGATCCAGGAGCTGACCGGCCAGAGTCAACAGCAGCTCGCGATCCTGCGGCAGCAGGTGAGCAGCCGAGGCGAGTACTTCGCAGCGCCACCGGAAGGGGCCGGCCGCGACGCCGGCGCGCCGTCTGGATCCGGAACGGAGCCGGAGCAGCTCTACCGCGTGGGGCTGGAGCAACTCCAGCGCGGCAACGCGAGGGTGGCACGGCAGGCGTTCGAGACGATCGTGAAGGATCACCCCACCCACGAGCGTGCGCCCGAGGCGCAGCTCCAGGTGGCGGAGACGTACTACCAGGAACGCAATTACGACGGCGCGCTCCAGGCGCTCGACCGGGTTGTGGAGCTGTTCCCGAACAGCCCTGCGGCGCGCCGGGCCGTGTACAGGGCCGGGGTGATCGCGGAGGAACAAGGGAACCTCCAGCGGGCACGATCCTATTTCCAGCGAGTCGTCTCGGGCTGGCCGGGGTCGGAAGAGGCCGAACTGGCACGCGACAAGCTCAGGCGAATGTCCAACCGCTAGCCGCGGGCCGGACTCGCCGCAGCAGTCTCCGGCGGTTCCATGCGCTGCCCGTACTGTGGAGGAACCGAGGATCGCGTCGTCGACTCGCGCACGAGCCGTGAAGGCCGTGCGGTGAGGCGGCGGCGCGAATGCTTGAGCTGTGCCCGTCGTTTCACGACGTACGAATACGTGGAGCAGCGGCCGCTCCAGGTGCTGAAACGGGACGGGACGTCCGAGCCGTACGAGCGCCGCAAGCTCTTGCGGTCGGTGCGGCTGCCGTGCGTGAAGCGGCCGATCTCCCCCTCGGAGATCGAGGCGATCGTGGACGAGATCGAGGATGAGCTGAGCCGTTTGGGGAAGGAGGAGGTCGAGAGCCGGGTGATCGGTGAAATGGTGATGGAGCGGCTGCGGAAGAGGGACTACGTGGCGTACGTGCGGTTCGCCTCGGTGTACAGGAACTTCCAGGACCTGGACGAGTTCGTGGCGGAACTCACGGATCTGAAGGCGCGGCGGGCGCGACAGGCTTTGAACGAGGACCAGGCCGAGCTCCCTCTCTAGGAACGCCATGAAGCCGAGGTTCTTGCGTGCAGCCAACCAGGAGATGCCGTTCCTGGATCACCTGGAGGAGCTGCGCTGGCGTATCCTCTGGAGCCTCATCGCCCTGGCGATCGGCGCTGTGATCGGCTTCGTCCTGGTCGTGCGCTTCGATGTCCTGGGGTTGCTGGTGGCGCCGATCGAGCCGCTGCTGAACGGCACGCAACTCAAGTATCTCAGCCCCACCGATCCGTTCTTCCTCACGCTGAAGCTGGGCGTCGGCGTGGGTGTGTTGCTGGCCTCACCGATCGTGGTGCAGCAGATCTGGGCCTTCGTGTCTCCGGCGCTGCTGCCGCACGAGCGCCGGGCGATCGTTCCCGCGCTGTACCTGGGACTGGTCCTCTTCTTGGGCGGCGTCGCCCTGGCGTACTTCGTCGTGCTCCCGATCACGCTCGAGTTCATGATGGGGTTCCAGGCACAGAGTCTGGAACAGAACATCACCGTCGGGCACTATTTGTCGTTCGTCGTGCGGGTTCTGCTGGCGTTCGGGCTGGTGTTCGAGCTGCCGGTGGTGATGCTCGTGCTCGCCGCGATCGGGCTGGTGGACTCGCGGATGCTGGCGTCGAAGCGGCGTTATGCGGTGGTCGCTTCGGTGATCCTCGCGAGTGTGATCACGCCAGGCGACTTCGTCGTGCTCACGATCTTCATGATGATCCCGCTCCTCCTGCTGTACGAGCTGAGCATAGGGCTGGCCAAGCTGGTGGAGCGCCGGCGGATGGAGCGAGCGGAGGTGACCGCTTGAGGCATGCCTGGTTGCGCGGTGCCCTGCTGGCCGTGGGTGTGCTGGCGGCGGGAGCGCTGCCGGGCGCGGCGCAGCAGGACACGGCATCGGTGCCTCCCGCCGTGCGGGAGGGCGCGTTGCGCAAGCTCCGCGCGCTGGAGCAGGCGTTGCGGCCGGACTCCGCTGCGGCGTCCGCGGACAGCGGCGCCGTCGCGGGAGACAGCGCGGCCGTGGCGGACAGCGCCGCGGTGGGTGCGCCGGCGTTCCCGCGCCTCGGCGCGCCCCATCGAGACTCCGTGCTGGCTGCGTTGAGGGGGCTGAGTGGCTACACGCTGACGGAGTACGTGGGGACGGGGGCGCGGTTCGCGTCGGACAGCGGCCGGATCGACCTGCTCGGCAGGGCGCAGATCACCCGGGGCACGGAGAGCCTGAGCGCCGACTCGCTGGTGACGTTCAGCGAGACGAGCGGCGTCGTGTGCGGCTACGGCCAGCCGGTGCTGACGGGTGAGGGGCGGCCGGTGCACAGCGAGATGATGTGCTACCACCTCGAGCAGCAGCTCGGGGAGGCGGTGGGTGCGAACACGACGTTCACCCAGGGCGCCAACTGGATCGTGCGCGGCGATCGGGTCTATACGGTGGGGAGTGACCGGGCCTACGTGCATTCCGCCGTCTTCACGGACTGCGACCTGGAGGAGCCCCACTACCACTTCGCGGCGCAGGCGGTCAAGCTCGTGAGCGATGACGTGCTGGTCGCACGCAACGTCACGCTCAACTTCGGTGACGTCCCCGTGTTCTGGCTGCCGTTCATGGTCCAGAGCCTGAAAGAGGGGCGGCGGAGCGGGTTGCTGATGCCGGTGTTCAGCGTCAACGACATCGCGCGCACCAGCGACGGCTACAACCGGCGCATCCAGAACGTCGGCTTCTACTGGGCGATCAACGACTATCTCGGCGCCGAGCTGGCCATGGACTGGTTCAGCAACAACTGGACGGCGCTGAACGGGTCGTTCCAGTTCCGCAACCTGCGGCGGTTCCTCGAGGGGTCGGTGAACCTGAACCGGTACTGGAGGCAGGACGGGCGGAAGGAGCTGACGCTGAACGCGCACCAGAGCTGGCAGCCCACCGAGCGGACGTCGATGCGGATCCAGGCGAGCTATGCGTCGTCGAGCGATTTCGTGCGGCGCAACTCGTTCGATCCACGGGAGCAGACGCGGTCCATCGATTCGAACGGGGGGATCAGCCACCGGCTGGACTGGGGCACGGTGAACGTCAACGTGAGCCGGAGGCAGTACCTGCACGACGGCCGGGTGCAGATGACGCTCCCGTCCATCGGCCTGAGCGTGAACAACATCACGTTGTTCCCCGCTGCGCCGAGCGAGGCCCGCTGGTACAACAACGCGACGTGGGTGGGCAGCGTGAACGGGAGCATGAGCTTCCTGGACGTGAACGACACGCTCCCGAACCAGCGGGACGCCACGGCGCGGAGCGTTTCTGCGGACAGCCGGTTCACACTGGGCAAGTTCTCGTGGAGCCAGCGGTTCAGCTTCAACCAGGACATCCAGCACGCCAAGCCGGATCGGGACCCGACGGACACCATTCCCGGCCTGCCCCGGGAGGCGACGGACCGGATGAACTGGTCCACCGAGCTGCGGTTCCAGCAGCGATTGATCGGCACCAGCACCTTCGAACCCGGGTTGTCGTTGCAGGGTGACGTGCTGCGGTCGACGGCGACGAACCACGAGCTGCTGGCCGGGCCGACGCGCCTGGCCTTCAGCGCGGGGGTGCGGTCGGACGTGTACGGCTTCTGGCCCGGGTTCGGGCCGTTCTCGCGGATCCGGCACAAGCTCACGCCTTCCGTCCGGTACTCGTACTCGCCGGCGCCGACGGTGACGGACCGGCAGCGGGAGGTGTTCGGTGCGCCGAACGTGCGGGAGCAGAACCGGATCGAGATCGGGCTGAACCAGACGTTCGAGGCGAAGTATCGGGAGTCGGGAGAGGCGGTGCAGGACCCCTTGGCCGCGGACACGTCGATGGCGCGGAGCGGCGAGCCGATCGAGTTGCCGCAGGCGCGGCGGATCACGCTGCTGGCGCTGTCGATGAACGCGGTGGCGTACGACTTCGTGAAGGCGAAGAGGGATCACCGCGGGCTGGAGACGGAGCAGCTCACGTTCTCGGTGAACTCAGACCTGCTACGTGGTTTCCAACTGAGCGTGGGCACGCACCTCTTCCGGCCGGACGACAGCAGGCCCGGCGGCCGCGCGTTCGACATGCACTTGAGCAGCGTGAACGCGTCGTTCTCGCTCGACCACAACTGGTGGTTGTTCCGGCTGCTGGGGATCGGCCGAGGGGCGGAGGAGCCCGCAGCGGCGCCGGCCGACGTCCCGGTGGACACGATGTCGGTGGACGAGCCGGGGGATCCGCGGCTGGGGCTCATTGGCGGCCCGCCGCGGGCGCCCGCACAGCCCCGCCGGCGCGGCGCCGCCGGCACGTGGAACGCGTCCATCAACTACAGCTTGACGCGGCCGCGGCCCACGGCGGGAGGGACGTCGGTGGAGGCCAGTCAGTTCCTACGGGCGAACCTGACGCTCCAACCGACGGAGCATTGGAGCCTGCACTGGAACACGAGCTACTCGATCACGGACGGCGAGTTCGTGGACCACTACCTCACGCTGACCCGCGATCTGCACGACTGGGAGGCGAACTTCGACTTCAGCCGCGGGCTCAACGGCAACTTCACCTTCCAGTTCCGGGTCCGCTTGCGGGCGAATCCCGACATCAAGGTGGACTACGAGCAGCGTGGTCAGCGACCGGTCCCCGGCATGTAGGCGGGAGCCGACGGCGGCCGGCCACCGGGCCGGCCGCGCGCGACCAACACCGCAGTGGCGTGGGCGGGTCGCGCCTCGGCGCAGTCTCGTCCGGGAGCGCGCCGGCCGGGGACGGCGACTCCGCTGCACGCCCACCACTCCCGCGCGACCGCGCCGGTGCCTGCGCCCGCGGTACGCGGCGGGTCACACCGCAACCCTCCGTGAGCCATGAGCGACATTCTCGAGATCCGCGGCAGCGGCCTGACGCTGGAAGACGTGGAGCGGGTGGCGGGGCCTTCATCGCCGCAGGTCCGGCTCGCCGAAGCGGCCCGTGTCCGGGTCGAAGCTGCGCGGGCCGTGGTCGAGCGTGCGGTGAGGGAGGGCCGCGTGGCGTACGGGATCACGACGGGGTTCGGCGCCCTGTCGGACGTCGTCATCCCCGTGGACCGGATCCGCGAGCTCCAGGTCAGCCTGATCCGAAGCCACGCAGCGGGCGTGGGGCCGGCGCTGCCCGAGGACGAGACGAGGGCGGTCGTGCTCTTGAGGGCGAACGTGCTCGCGCTCGGCCACTCGGGCGTGAGGCCCTCCATCATCGAGCTGCTGCTCGAGCTGTTGAACCGGCGGGTGCACCCCGTCATCCCGTCGCGGGGCAGCGTCGGCGCGTCCGGAGATCTCGCCCCCCTCTCCCACCTCGCCCTGGTGCTGATCGGCGAGGGGAAGGCTGCCTATGACGGCGCCGTGCTCCCGGGCGGCGAGGCGTTGCGCCGCGCGGGGCTGGAGCCGGTGGTGCTCGAGGCGAAGGAGGGGCTGGCCCTGAACAACGGCACGCAGGTCCAGACGGGGATCGGCGTGCTGGCGTTGCTGAGGGCGGAGCGCGCGCTGGAGACCGCAGAGGTGGCGGGCGCCATGAGCCTCGAGGGGCTGCGCGGGACGCCGGACGCGTTCGACCCGGCGCTCCATGCCGTGCGGCCGCACAAGGGGCAGGTGGCGAGCGCTGCGCGGCTGCGGGTCCTGCTGGAGGAGTCCGAGATCCGGGAATCCCACCGGTACAACGATCCGCGGGTCCAGGACGCGTACTCGCTCCGCTGCATGCCGCAGGTCCACGGCGCCGCCCGGCAGGCGCTCGCGTACGTGCGCGAGGTGCTCGAGGTCGAGATCAACAGCGCGACGGACAACCCGCTGATCTTCCCGGAGGAAGGCCGCATCCTGAGCGGTGGCAACTTCCACGGCCAGCCGGTCGCCCAGGCGCTGGACCTCCTGGCCATGGCGTGCGCCGATCTGGCGAGCATCAGCGAGCGTCGCCTGGCGCGGCTCGTGGATCCGGCTCTGTCCGGCCTCCCCGCGTTCCTGACGCTGGACCCGGGGGTGAACTCGGGGCTGATGATGGCGCAGATCGTGGCGGCGTCGCTGGTGAACGAGCTGAAGCTCCGAGCGAACCCGGCGAGCGTGGATTCGATCCCGACGGACGCGAACAAAGAGGATCACGTGTCCATGGGCGTGGCGGCGGCGCTGAAAGCACGCGAGGCGGTCGAGATGCTCGAGACGGTGCTGGCGCTGGAGCTGATCGCCGGTGCGCAAGCGCTGGAGTTCCTGCGGCCGCTCCGGCCCGGCCGTGGTGTGCAGCGGGCGTACGAGCTGGTCCGTGCGGACGTGGCGCCGCTGGACAAGGACCGCGAGCTCTCCGACGACATCGCCACAGTGGCCGCGCGCATCCGTGCCGGCGCCTTCGCCCGTCTCTGGGAGACCGAATGAAGGAGGGCCCATGCAGGTCACGCTGTTCACGGGCGCGGCGGAGGTCGTGACGGGTGAGTCCACCGGTCCGGACGGCATCCGGACCGGCGTGGCCGTCGCGGTGCGGGACGGGACCATCGCGGCCATCGGCGCCGAGGCCGAGTTGGCGCGGCGGTTCCCCGGCGCGCAGCGCGTGGACTGCAGCGGCTGCGTCATCACGCCGGGCTTCGTGGACTCCCACACGCACGCCGTCTTCGGCCGCTGGCGCGCGGATGAGTACGCGCTCAGGGCGCGGGGCGCGTCGTACATGGAGATCGCACGGCGCGGCGGAGGCATCCTGGCGTCGGTGCGTGACGTCCGGGCGCGAGATGAGGACGAGCTGGTCGAGCTGACACGCGTGCGTCTCGAGACGATGCTGAGGTCCGGGACCACCACCGCGGAGATCAAGAGCGGCTACGGCCTCCGCACCGAGGACGAGCTGAAGCTGCTCCGGGTGGTGCGGCGGCTGGCGGAGGAAGGCCCCATGGACCTGGTGCCGACGTTCCTCGGCGCCCACGAGGTGCCGGACGAGTACCGTGGCCGCACGGACGCATACGTGGAGGTGGTCGTCCGGGAGATGATCCCGGCCGTCGCGGCGGAGCGGCTGGCGGTGTTCTGCGACGTCTTCATGGAGCCCGGGGTCTTCGACGGCAAGCAGGCGCGGCGGATCCTGGAGGCCGGCCTGGAGCACGGCCTCGTTCCGAAGCTGCACGCGGACGAGCTCGAGCCCTCGGGGGGGGCCGAGCTGGCCGCCTCCCTGGGCGCCGCATCGGCGGATCACCTGGGTTGCGTGAGCGATGCCGGGATCGACGCGCTGGCCGCCGCCGGCACGGTGGCGACGCTCCTCCCGGCGACGCTGTTCTTCCTCGGCAAGCGTTCGTATGCGCCGGCGCGGACGCTGATCGAACGCGGCGCCACGGTCGCGCTGGCCACGGACTTCAACCCGGGCTCCGCGCCGTCGCCCCGGATGCCGCTGGTGCTGACGATGGCGTGCTCGCAGATGGGCATGGAGCCGCTGGAGGCGTTGGTGGCGGCGACGGCGGGCGGGGCGCGCGCGCTGCGGCTCGAGGACGGCCGGGGCCGGATCCGGGAGGGGGCGCCGGCGGACCTGCTGGTGTGGGAGACGTCCGATCACCGGGAGATCCCGTACCGGTTCGGCGAGGATCTGCTGGCCGGGGTGTGGAAGCGGGGGGTACGCGTGGCGTGAGCGGCTTGTGAGGGCCCGTAACGGCTCTTATTTTGAGGCCAGCGACCGCGCGGGTCCGCGAGGCCGTTCGCGAGGGAGGGCGGCGAGCGCGGCGACCCGACGTGTTCTTGCAGGTGTGGCCTCACGCCGGCGCACACCCGACGGCAGGGGCGACCTGCCAGGGTGCATGGCGGTCGCATCCGGCCTGGACCGACCTCTCCCCGGGCGTCCACGACAGGACACGGCCGAGACCGCCGGTGAGATCCGCGCATCCGGCGGCGGGTTCTGCGGGCTGCGCGCTCTCGTCTCTGGCCTTCCACATTACATTGTGGAGCAATCCTGACTCCGATGACCCTGGTCGGCACGCGAGCGACGCCGCCCCTGGCGGAGGCCACCCCGATCTCCTCGTGCGAATGAAATGAAGCCGATCGTCAAGCTGAAGGACCAGGCGCGCCTGCACGAGCAGCGAGAGGAATGGGAGCAGGCGATCCAGCTCTATCTCCAGGTGCTGCGTGCGGGAGACGAGCGGGAGGGGGAGACGGAGCTGGCCCTGTACAACCGGGTGGGCGACCTCTACCTGCGGCTGGGGCGTGTGGAGGAAGCGGTCCGCTACTACGAGCAGGCGGCGGACAGGTACGCGGACTCGGGATTCTACAACAACGCGATCGCGCTGTGCAGCAAAGCGCTGCGGAGCATGCCGGGGCGCTCCGAGCTGTACCTCCGGCTCGGACGGCTCTGCGCCACGCAGGGCTTCAAGGTGGACGCGCGGCGCTGGTTCCTCGAGTACGCCGAGCAGATGTTGCGGGCCGGCGATGCGGAGAAGGCGTTCGAGGCGCTCCGGGAGCTGGCCGATTCGGTTTCGGATCCCGAGGTGCGCGAGCTGGTGGCGCGGCAGCTCGCCGCGCATCGCGGGCGGGAGGAAGCGCTGGCCGAGTACCGGCGGGCTTATGCAGAACGCGTGCGGGCGGGGCAGCACGCCGAGGCCGAGGCGCTCCGCGCGGAAGTGCGCGAGCTGGACCCGGCGCTGGATCTCGCGGCGGAAGGGGTGACGGCGGCCGAGGCCGATGGTGTGACCGCGGCCGAGCCGCCCGCAGCGGCGCCCGAGTGGGCGGCCGCCGAGGCCCCGGTCGCGGAGGGGCTGGTGTTCGAGCCGCTGGTGCCCGGCGAGCCGCCGCCTTCCGAGCCCACGGCAGAGCCGGACGTCGTGGAAGGCCTGACGCTCATCTCCGCTGCGGGCGCGGCGGGGATCGACGACGACCTGGCGGACGCGAACGAGACGGAAGCCGCGCCGCTGCCGCTGCTCGATCTGGGAGAGGACGAGCCGCTGGGCGCGGCGCCGTTCGCGCCCGGGGCGCCGGCGCCCGCCGTGGAGGTGCCGGACCTCGCCGCCGACGTGCTGGGCTCCGGGGCGCCCGAACCCGCCGTGGAGGTGCCGGACCTCGCCGCCGATGTGCCGGGCTCCGGGGCGCCGGCGCCCGCGACGGCGGCGCCGGAGCCCGTCGCCGTCGGACCGGCGGCTCACGCGGATGAGCCAGCGTCTACGCCGGAGGCGCGGGCGCAGGCCGCTGCGGACGCGGCGCTCCAGCGGGCCCGGGAGCTGGTGGCCCTGGGTCGGACGGCGGAAGCGGTGCAGGAGCTGGACGCGGAGCAGCGGCGGCTGGCGGACGCGGGACACCTCGAGGCCGCGCTGCGCGTGGTGGACGAGGTGGTCCGGCTGGATCCCGACCACGTGCGCGCGCAACAGGACCGGGTGGAGTACTCGTTCCGGCTGGAGCTGAACGACCGCCTGGTGGGCGACTACCTGGATCTGGCGGCGAGTCTGGAGCGAGCCGGCTCCACGGACCGCGCCGCGTCGATCTACCGGCGGGTGCTCGATCTCGATCCGGCCAACCCGGTGGCCCGGGCCGCGCTGGCGCGGGGTTCGACGGGGGGTGGAGCGCCATCGGTCCCGGTGGACGACTACGTGGACCTCGGGGAGCTGCTGCGAGCGGAGGGCCTGGAGCCGGAAGAGACCACGCGGTTCGTCGTTCCCGAAGAAGAGCCGACCGGCGACGAAGAGCAGGATTTCGCCGAGATGCTCGCCCAGTTCAAGGCGAAGCTCGCGGAGCACGTGCCCGCGGACGACGTCGCGAGCCACTACGATCTCGGCCTGGCCTTCAAGGAGATGGGCCTCATTGACGAGGCGATCGCGCAGTTCCAGACGGCGCTGCGGGCCGGGCGCGCCCCGCTCAAGGTGTACGAAGAACTGGGCCACTGCTTCGTGCTGAAGGAGCAGTACAACGTCGCCATCAAGGTGTTGTCGAAGGCCCTGAGCCTCCCGTACGAGGACGAGACGGAGCTGCTCGGCGTGTACTATCACCTGGGGCGGTGCTACGAGGAGCTGGGCCGTCCGGAGGAGGCGCGGGACGCCTACGAGCGGGTGCTCGGCGTGGACATCAACTTCCGCGACGTCGCCGCGCGCCTCGCGCGCCTTTGACAATCGGCAGCGCAGGGGTTAGCTTGGGCGCCGCTTTCACCCATACCAACGTCAGGGAATCGATGCTTCGCACTGCGCTGCCGAAGCTCGTCCAGATCCAGCGGCCCGTGAAGGCGCGGCTCGAGCAGGTGGTCGAGGAGCTGCGCCGGATCGTGCTGGCGGACTACACGCCGATCGACGAGGTCAACGATTATCTGCTCCTGGGCCGCGGGAAGCTGTTCCGGCCGACGTTGCTCCTGCTGTCGAGCGAGGTCGGGGGGCGGCCGAAGCCGGAGGCGGTGACGCTCGCGGCGCTGGTCGAGCTGGTGCACCTGGCGACGCTGGTGCACGATGACGCCGTGGACCACTCGGTGCTGCGGCGGGGGATGCCCACGGTGAACGCGCTGTGGAATCACCAGACGGCGATCATCATGGGCGATTACCTCTACAGCCGGTCGGTGACCGAGCTGGCGCTGCTGGGCCGGGTGGAGTGGGTCCGCGTGCTGGCGCGGGCGGCGAACGAGATGAGTGTGGGGGAGATGCGCCAGCTCATGGCCGCCGACGCGCTGAATTTCACGGAGGCGGAGTACTACCGGCTGATCGCGTGCAAGACGGCGTCGCTCATGTCGGCGGCGTGTGAGATGGGGGCGTTGGCGGGGGACGAGACGTTCCGGGAGACGCTGGCGCGGTTCGGCCATTTCCTGGGGATGGCGTTCCAGATCGCCGACGACGTGCTGGACTACACGGAAACGGAGGCGGTGACGGGGAAGCCGTCGGGGCACGATCTCCGGGAGCACAAGGTCACGCTGCCGTTGATCGCGGCGCTCTCGGTCATGGACAGCGCTGCGCGCAAGGAGATCGAGGCGTTCTTCGCGGAGGTCGAACCATCGGACGAAGGCATCAGCCGGGTGGTGGAGCTGGTGCGCGAGCACGGTGGTATCGAATATGCCCGGCGGCGGGCGGAGGGGTACGGGGCGAGGGCGGCGGCTGCGCTGGAGTCGCTCCCGCCCAGCGAGGCGACGGAGGCGCTCCGTGATGCGGTGGCCTATGCCGTGGATCGAGAGCGGTAGGGATCCGGAACCCGGGTCGAGTGGGACGGTAACAAGATGATCGGGCCGCGGAGGCGTAGTCTTGCACGGCTCGTCTGGGCGGCGGTCGTCGGCCTCTTCCTGGGCGCGCTGTTCACCCAGTTGGCGACGGCGTACCTGCCGGAAGGCGCGACGCGGCGGTTCCTGACGACGACCGTCTCGGCTTCGATCGGGCCCCTGGGAGTGGATCTGATCGCGGTGGCGTTCGCGATCGGGCCGCTGACGATCAACCTGAACGCGCTGAGCGTGGTCGGGATCCTGATCGTGGCGTACGTCGTCCACGTCTGGCTCTAGCGCGGAGAGGAGGGGAAGTATGCCGTTCGGCCTGGGCGTCGGGGAGCTCCTGCTGATCTTCGCGGTGCTGCTGCTCGTCTTCGGGGCGAAGCGGCTGCCCGAACTGGGTGGGGCGTTGGGCAAGGGAATCCGGGAGTTCAAGAGCTCCCTCAGGGAGATCGAGGGCGAGTTGACGCGGCCCGTGGACCCGGTTCGGGAGCTGAGGCCGCCGACGTCGACTCCGCAATCCACCGCCAGCGCCGCTCCCGCCGACGGCGACGCCCAGAAGCCGCAGGGGTGAGTCGACGACGCTGCGCGGGCGGTCGGCTGGACCGCGGGTCGAGCGAGAAGAGAGCCCCCGGTGACTCGAGCGTCACCGGGGGCTCTCCGTTTCGGGGCCGTGGCGCCGCAGGCCGATCAGAGCGTGGCCGCGTCCGCCGAGCGGAGCACGGCCTCACGGTTGTCCCGGATGCGGGCGCGGCTCCTGAGGTCGGCCAGGAACCGGCGGACCCGCTCCTGCTCGAGGCCAGCGGTCAGCCGGGCCCGGAGGAACTCCTTCTGCTCTTCGAACTGGGCCCGGTCCGCGTCGCGGCGCTCCAGCACCTCGATGATGTAGAGGAGGCCGTCCACCTCCACCAGCCCGCTGGTCTGACCCGGCCGGAGGCCGAACGCGGTGCCGATAGCGGCGTTCGCCCGACCCAGACCCGGGACGTAGCTCGTCCGCGTGAACGGCCCGGCCTCGAGCACTTCCAGCCCCGCCGCCTCGGCGACCTCCTGGAGGGACCGGCCGGCGCGGATGAGGTCCACGAGCTCCTGGGCGCTGGTCCGGGCGCGCTCGAGCTTCTTCTGGGCCACAAGCCGGGCGCGGATCGTGGGCGTGGCCTCCTCGAGGCTCAGGACGCCGGCCGGCGTCCGTTCCACCAACTCGAGCATGTAGAAGGCGGTGCTGGTCTCGAAGAGCGGGCTCACTTCACCCGGCGAGGCCTCGCCGAAGGCCCACTCGGCGCCCTCGACCAGACGCTGTCCGAGGGACGGGTCGAACGGCAGCTCCTCGTTCAGCGTGATCTGCCGCGGCGCGGGGAGGCCGAGCGCCTGGGCCGCCTGCTCCAGCGAGAGGCGCTGCCCGAGGGCCTCGAGGGAGTCGGCGGTTTCGAGGAGCGCCAGCTCGCTCTCGCTGGTCCGCTCGATCGGGATCAGGATGTGGTGGGCCGCGGCGGAGTCCGCGTCGCGGCGGTCCACCCGGATGAGGTGGAACCCGAAGACGGTCTGGACCGGCTCGCTGACGCGGCCGATCGGGAGGGACCAGACCGCCTCATCGAACGGGCCGATCAGCTGGTTGCGGCGGAACGTGCCGAGGTCGCCGCCCCGGGCCGCCGAGCCGCTGTCCGCGGACTCGCGCCGGGCGACCTCGGCGAAGTCGGCCCCGTCGAGGATCTCCTGCCTGACGGCGCGGGCCCGTTCGAGCGCCGCGGCCGTGTCGGCAGCGGTGGGCGCCTTGGAGAGCGCCAGGATACGGACCACGGCCCTGCCCGGACGCTCGAACTGCTTGCGGTTCGTCCGGTAGTACGCCTCGATCTCTGATGCGGAGACCGAAACGGCCTCGTCGGGGACGGCGACGCTGGGATCGATGGCGAGGTAGCGCACGCGCACGGAGTCGTGCTGATCGCGCCACAGGCGCCAGAGCTCGCCGTCCGGGACGTAGGTACCGGCCGCGAGCTGCTGCATCAGCTTGCCCTGCGGGATCCGCTCCCGGTAGTAGGCCTCGAGCTGGAGCAGCAGCTGGTCGTTGACGACGGGGGAGGCCAGGAACTCGTGATACTTCTGGAAGTCGAACTGGCCGTCCGTCTGGAACATCTCGTTCTCGTAGAACTCGGGCGGCGGTGCGAAGCGCACGGCCTGGACGATCTCGTCCCGCGTGACGGTGATCCCGCGGCGCCGCAGCTCCTGGCGGATGAGCGTCTGCATGACGAGCTGCTCCCACGCCGCGTCCTCGATCTCGCGGGCTTCGGCGGACGTGATGGGCTCGGAGGACTCCGCCTGGCGCTGCGAATAGAGGTTCTGGTAGACGGACCGCCACTGCTCGAAGGTAATGGGCTCGCCGTTGACACGCCCGAGCTCGCCGCCGGTCAACTGGGCGCTGCTCCGGCCCGTGAGGTCCATCCCCCACTCGAGGACCATGAGAGCGACGAAGGCCAGGATCGCGACGAGGATGATCGCCTTCGTCTTGTCGCGGAGTTGCTGCATCATATGGCCGCTTCTCCCGCCGCCAGACAGACGCGTGGAAACAGGTGCCGGACGAAAATCAATAAGCTAAGCGCCGGCCTTCGGGGATTCAACCCGAAGGGGGGACGGAGGTTCCGGCCGGTCGGCGGAGTGCGTTGACATGGGCCCGGAGGGGGGCCTATTTTGCTTCGTTCATCTCTCCCCACAAGCCGCTTGCGTTCCTGGAGCTGCGCTGATGGCCGATCCCCGCGGTGCGGAAATCGCAAAACTCGAAGCGCTGTTCGCGGCGAACCCCAACGGCCGGGTCTTCGCGCACCTGGCCGAGGCGTACCGGCGCGCGGGTGAGCTGGAGCGTGCGCGGGCGCTTCTGGAGGCGGGGCTGGAGCGGCATGCGGACTACGCCAGCGCGCACGTGGTGCACGGCCGGGTGCTGCTGGACCTGGGGCGGGAGGCGGAGGCGGAGGCGGCGTTCCGGCGGGTGCTGGGGCTGGATCCGGAGAACCTGGTGGCGCTGAGAGCGCTGGGCGATCTGGCGCGGCGTGCGGGCCGCGCCGCCGAGGCGCTCGGCTACTACGAGCAGCTCCAGTCGCGGGACCCGTCCAGCGAGGAGCTGGAGGCGATCATCGCCGAGCTGAGGGCCGTCGTGGCGGCGCAGCCGGCCGGGGGCGGAGAGTGGGGCCCGGCGGTCGGTGGCGGAGATGCGGAGCCCGCGGCGGGCTTCGCCTCCGGCTTCGACGGCGCGTGGTCGGACGTCGCGGGGGGGGCGGAGGCCAGCGTCGAGGGTTCCGCGGCGTCGGCGGCAGAGGCGGCGGACCGGTCGGAAGAGCCGGCGGCCTCCGGCTTCGAGGTGACGGCGGCGTCCGAGCCGGAGGAGCCGGACGTGTTCGGCGTCGAGCCCGCCACGGAGCCGGGAGACTGGGCGGCCGCAGCGGAGGACTCCGGGCCGTCGGCCGTGCCGGAGGCCGGAGCGCTCGCGGATCCGGCGGACGCGGCGCCGGTGGCACTGGACGCCGAGTTCTCCGTCCCGCCCGAGTCGGTGGAGGCTGCGCCGCTCGGGGCCGAAGAGCGGGCACTGGAGGTCTGGGCCGACGAGGGGGGCGCTGTGTCCGCGGAGGAGGGGGCACCGTCCGATGACCTGTCGCCAGCGCCGGACGCGGCTGCGGCGGCCCTGTCCCGTGGCGAGACCGGGCCGGACGGAGTGGCGTCCGAGCTGGCTGCGCCGGTGGAGGCGGCTCCGGAACCCGCTGCGGAAGACGTCGTCGCCGGTCCTGCGGCTCCGCCGGCGTGGCAGGCGCAGGAGCCGGAGGAAGTCGGCGGCCCCGTCGGGGAAGGGCCCGCGACCGAGGGCGGCACGGTCGGGGCGGAGGCGCCGGAAGCGGTGGAGGCGCCGGAAGCGGTGGTGGAGGAAGTGGAGCCGTTCGCGTTCGACGCCTCGGGCGGCGTGGGGGGCGTCCATGGTGTGGCCCCCGGCGAGGCGGCGGAGGAGGCGGCGCCCGAGCTCGTGCTGGACGAGGATCTCGAGATCCGGATCGAGTCGCTCTCTGCGGTCCCGAACGCCACGCATTCGCTCCTGTTCGAGGACGAGTACGCGGATCCGGAGTCCGCGGCGCTCCCGCTCGAAGCCTGGACGCCGTTGCCGGAAGAGGAGCTGGAGGGAGTGGGGGGCGGCGGCTCCGGTGACGCCGGCGCCAGTGGATTCGAGGCCGCGGGGGCACCGGCGGGCGAAGCCGGCGACTCGCCGGTGGTCGAGGAAGCTGGACCGCTGGGGAGCGAGGCGGCTGGAGCGGCGCTGGGCGAGGCGGCGGGATCGCCGGCGAGCGAGGATTGGGCCGGAACACCGGTGGGCGAGGCGGCGGAGCCGGCCGTGGCCGACGAGTCGGCCGTTGTCGCGCCTGCGTCGACCGAGCCAGAGGTGACGGCTGCGGCCGCCGGCGGGGCGGAGGCCGGTGTCGAAGGGGCGGACGTGGCGGCCCTGCATGCTCCGCCGGCGTCGATGTCGGCCGCGGCGGCGGGCGTGGAGGCCGCTGCGGAGCCGCTCGAGGGCGAGGTGGTCACGGAGACGCTCGCCGACCTCTACCTCGACCAGGGGCTGTTCGAGCGGGCCGCGATCATGTACCGGCAGCTCCTGGAGAGTCGGCCCGGGGACGCGCGGCTGGAGGCGCGGCTGCGGGAGGCGGAGGCCCGGCTGGGTGGCACGGCCCCCGCGGCTGCTGCGGGCTCGGGCTGGGCGGTGGGTGGCCCGGAGGAGGGAGAGGCGGTGCCCGGGCAGGGCGTGGAAGAGGTGGAGGCGGTGTGGACCGGCGGCGCGGGCGCGAACGACCAGGACGTGAGTCCGTACGCGTGGCCGGACGAGGAGGCCGGGCCCGACGCCGAAGTGGACGGCGGCATGACGATCGGGGAGTACCTCGACGCGCTGTTGCAATGGCAGCCGAGCCGGGCCGCAGCACCGGCGCCGGCGGTGCGGTCGGCGGAGCCCGGGGCGGAGGCGGACCGCGGCGGGGACGGGGCGGCGACCGCCGCCCGGGCGGTCGAGGACGATGACGATGACCTGGAGATGTTCCGGGCCTGGCTCCAGAGTCTGAAGCGTTGAGGATCGGGGTTCTGCACGGGCCGAATCTCAACCTGCTCGGGCGCCGTGAGCCGGAGGTGTACGGCCGGGCGACGCTGGAGCAGGCGAACGAGCGCCTCGAGGCGGTGGCTGCCGAGCTCGGGGTCGGGCTGGAGGTGTTCCAGTCCAACAGCGAGGGAGCGCTGGTGGACTGGATCCAGGAGAGCGCCGAGCGGGTAGCGGGCTACGTCGTCAACGCCGGGGGGTATACGCATACCAGCGTCGCGATCCTCGATGCGTTGCTGGGGGTCGGGCGCCCGTTCGTGGAAGTGCATGTGACGAATCCGCAGGCTCGCGAGCCGTTCCGACACCGTTCGCTCCTGGCGCCGCGGGCGGTGGGGACGGTGGCGGGCTTCGGGATCGAGAGCTACGTGCTCGGACTGAGGGGCCTCGTCGCACGGCTCCGGTCGGGCGGGTGAAGCCGCCCCGGGCGTCGGAGCGAGACGGCAGGCGGGGGCAGACTCGGCCGAGCCCATCGAAGGGAGGGGGACGGCATGCCGAAGAGCGGTGAGCAGCCGTCGGATCCGCGGCGGCGATCGGGGACGGGCCGCCGGGTGAAGGAGGCGGCCGGGCGGAGTGGGCGGCCCGCCGCTGCGACACACGGAGAAGATGTGGAATCGGGTGTGGAGGTCTATCGGAACGGGAAGTCTGCACCCGCGCGGGCGATGATCGAGCTGGACTTCTTGCGGGCCCTGGTCGCGGTGGTGGACGAGAGCGGGATCGACTCGCTCGAGATCACGCGTGCGGGCACGCGGATCCGGATCTCGAAGACGCCGACGCCGGTGGTGGCCGCCGGCGCCCCGGCCGTGCCCGGGATGATCCCGCCGATCGCTGCACCGTCGGCTGCAGTGCCGGCCATCCCGCCCGCCCCGCCCGTGGCCGCGCCCCCGGAGGCGCCCGCGGCGGTGCCGGAGGCGGCCCCGGAGCCCGAGCCCGCGCCGGCCCGGGAGCTGGTGGAGGTGAGGTCTCCGATGGTGGGGACCTTCTACAGGGCGCCGGCCCCGGAGGCGCCGCCGTACGTCGAGGTCGGCTCGGTGGTGACGAAGGGGCAGACGCTCTGCATCCTGGAGGCGATGAAGCTGATGAACGAGCTCGAGTCCGAGGTCGACGGGATCGTACGCGAGATCCTCGTCGAGAACGCCGAGCCCGTCGAGTACGGGCAGGTGCTGTTCCGGATCGAGCCGCGCTCCTGAGCCCAATCCGCCCGCCCCTCCCCCGATCGTCCGCGGGGCCCCCCGCGGGCGCGCGCCGCGTTCCGCCGATCGCGGCGGCGCGCGGGGGAGGGGCGGGCGGAGGACGTTCGGGGCGTGATGAGGCGACGACGCATTCCATGTTTCGAAAGATCCTGATCGCGAACCGGGGTGAGATCGCCCTGCGGATCATCCGTGCCTGCAAGGAGCTGGGGATCCGGACGGTGGCGGTGTACAGCGAAGCGGACCGCGACTCGCTGCACGTGCGGTTCGCCGACGAGGACGTGTGCATCGGGCCGCCGCCGGCGCGGGAGAGCTACCTGAACATCCCGCGGATCATCGCGGCGGCAGAGGTGACCGGAGCGGACGCGATCCACCCGGGCTACGGTTTCCTCGCGGAGAACGCAGAGTTCGCGGAGATCTGCGAGCACTCGGACATCACGTTCATCGGTCCGACGGCGGAGCAGATCCGGCTGATGGGCGACAAAGCGGTGGCGCGCCGTACGATGGCATCCGTCGGCGTGCCGACGGTGCCGGGTAGCGAGGGCGCGGTGGCGAACGTGGACGAGGGGCTCGAGATCGCGCGCGAGATCGGCTTCCCGGTGCTGATCAAGGCGGCGGCGGGGGGCGGCGGGAAAGGCATGCGCGTGGCGGCGGACGAGGCGAGCTTCGCGTCCCAATTCCAGATGGCCCAGCGCGAGGCGCAGGCCGCGTTCGGCGACCCGTCGGTGTACCTGGAACGCTATCTCTCGCGGCCGCGGCACATCGAGATCCAGGTCCTGGGCGACAAGCACGGGCGCGTGGTGCACCTCGGCGAGCGCGACTGCTCCATCCAGCGGCGCCACCAGAAACTCATCGAAGAGGCGCCCTCGCCCGCGTTGACGCCGGAGCTGCGGCAGGCGATGGGCGAGGCGGCGGTCAGGGGCGCGTCGGCGATCGGCTACGTCTCGGCCGGGACCATCGAGTTCCTGCTGGACGAGGACGGCCAGTTCTACTTCATGGAGATGAACACCCGCATCCAGGTCGAGCACCCGGTCACCGAGATGGTGACGGGCGTGGACCTGATCAAGGAGCAGATCCGGATCGCGGCGGGTGAGCGGATGTCGATCCCGGAAGGCGAGACGCTGAAGCTGCGGGGCCATGCGATCGAGTGCCGCATCAACGCGGAGGACCCGTCGCGCAACTTCCAGCCGAGCCCGGGCACGATCACGATCTTCCATCCGCCGGGCGGTCCGGGCGTGCGGGTGGACACGCACGTGTACGGGGGCTACCGCGTTCCGCCGTACTACGATTCGCTGATCGGGAAGTTGATCGTGCACGGCAACACGCGGGAAGAGGCGCTGGCGCGGATGCGCTTCGCGCTCGAGTCGTTCATCATCGAGGGCGTGCACACGACGATCCCGTTCCTGCTGGAGCTGATCCAGGAGCCGGAGTTCGTGGCGGGCAACGTGGACACGAAGTACCTCGAGCGTCGGATGGCGGAAAGGGCGGCGGCGGGGACGTGAGGATCAACGTGTACTTCACGCCCGCCGAGCTGGGTGCGAGCGACCTGGCGGGGCGGACGGCGGTGGTGATCGACGTGCTGCGGGCGACGAGCACGCTGGTCGAAGCGCTCGCGAACGGGGCGCGCAGCGTCTTTCCCGCGCAGACGACGGACGAAGCCGTACGGCTGGCCCAGGCGTTGGGCCGTGAGGATGTGCTGCTGTGTGGGGAGCGGCGGGGCTTGAAGATCCCCGGCTTCGACCTCGGCAACTCTCCGCGTGAGTTCACGGCAGAGCGTGTCGCGGGGAAGGTTCTCGTGATGTCGACGACGAACGGGACACCCGCGCTGGCGGCGTGCGCGGGTGCGAAGCGGGTCCTGGTCGCGTCGCTGCTGAACCTGGGTGCGGTGGTGGAGGAGCTGGCCGCCGCGGGTGAGGACGTGGAGATCGTGTGCGCGGGACGCGAGAAGCGGTTCGCGCTCGAGGATGCGCTGTGTGCGGGAATGATCGCTGCGGGTTTGCGCTCGCGTCTGGGGCGCGCGCCGCGGACGAACGATGCCGCCTTCGTGGCGTTGGCGCTGGCGCGCCGTGCAGCCGGGCAGCCGGAGCGGTGGCTGGCGCGCTCGGCCGGGGGACGCCAGTTGCGGGAGATCGGGCTCGGCGAGGACGTGGCGTACTGCGCGGCTGTGGACCGGCACGCCGTGTTGCCGAGGCTGAAGGAGCGGCAGGTTTCGCTGTAGGCGCGAGGGCGAGCGGGACATGCTTTCCGAAGCGCAGAGACGGGAGCTGCTGGGCGTCGGGCTTCTGGCGCTCACGGTGCTGCTCGGTCTGAGCCTGGTTCCGCTGTCGCTCCTGGGGGAGGGCGCGGAGGCAGCGTTCCCACGGGGGAACATCATGGGCGGGCTGGGCGCCCTGTTCTCGCGGTGGGGGTTCCGCGCGCTGGGCGCGGGTCTGCCGTTCGTCGTCGTCGTGCCGGCGCTGGCCGGTGCGGGCTGCTTCGGCTGGCTGGAGCGGGAGACGGCGATCCGATGGAGCGCGCTGGCCCTGGGCCTGGCGTTGCTGGTGCCCACGGGCGCCGCGCTGATCCGGCTCGACGGGCGGGACCCGTGGCTGGACGCGGTGCCGCCCGGCGCGGGCTGGGCGGGTGTGGCGCTGGGCGCGCCGCTGTCGGCCGCCCTGGGTCCGATCGGCGCGATGATCGTGCTCGGGTTCCTCTTCGTCGCGTTGAGCGTGGGCACGATCGGGTGGAACCCGGCCCGGGCCGCGGCGGTGGGCGGTTGGCGAGCGGCGCGGCGGCTCGCGAGCGCTGTGCGGCTCCCGCGCCCCCCGGGGCCGGCGCCGCGGCGGCGCCGGCGGGAGCCGGAGCGCCCCGTGGAGCCGTCGGACGAGCCGGCGCCCGCCGTCGCTGTGGCGCCGGCCCCGCCGGCTCTGGAGGAGGAGGAAGAGAAGGAAAAGAGAAAGAAAGAAAAGAAAGAGCAGCGGGCGGAGCGCGGCCGGAAGGCTGCGGCCGAAGCGGAGCCGGTGCTGGAGGACCCGGGGCATCCGGGCTCGGAGGACCTGCCACCGCTCGACCTGCTCACACCGCAGCCGCCGCGCTCCTCATCGCTCAGCGATGAGGAACTGGACCGGCTCGGCCAGGTCGTGATCGACACGCTGCGGACCTTCAAGGTGGAGGGCCGCATCGGCGGGCGTACCACCGGTCCGGTGGTCACCCAGTTCGAGGTCATCCCGGCGCCGGGCGTGAAGGTCAACAAGATCGCGGCGCTGGATGCCGACCTCGCCCTTGCCCTGAAGGCGCCCAGCGTGCGGATCGTCGCACCCATCCCGGGCAAGGGTGCGGTGGGGGTGGAGGTGCCCAACCCCGAACCGGAGGTCGTGATGCTGCGGGACCTGCTGGAGACGGCGGCGTTCCAGCGGAGCCGCGGCAACCTCCCCCTCGCCCTGGGGCGCGACCTCACGGGCAAGCCGTACGTCGCCGATCTCGCCCGCATGCCCCACCTGCTGATCGCGGGCGCGACGGGCTCCGGCAAGTCCGTCTGCATCAACACCATCATCACGAGTCTCATCTACCGCCACACGCCGCGGTCGCTGCGTCTGCTGCTGATCGACCCGAAGATGGTCGAGCTCAGCATGTACCGGGACCTGCCACACCTGCGTCACCCGGTGGTGACCGACCCGAAGGACGCAGCCACCGTCCTGAAGTGGGCCGTGCTGGAGATGGAGCGGCGCTACGAGCTGCTCTCGGAGAACGGCGCGCGCTCGATCCTGGAGTTCAACCGGCGAGTCGAGGCCGGCCAGACGCTGCGACGGGTGCAGCCGGTGGGCGAAGAAGGCGACCCGGACCGGTGGATCTACACGGATGGCCCGCTGCCCTACATCGTGATCGTGGTGGACGAGCTGGCGGACCTGATGCTCGCCGTCCAGGCGGAGATCGAGAAGCCGCTGGCGCAGCTCGCGCAGAAGGCGCGCGCCATCGGGATCCACCTCATCGTGGCGACGCAGCGGCCCAGCGTGAACGTCATCACGGGCCTCATCAAGGCGAACTTCCCGTGCCGGATCGCCTTCCGGGTGAGTTCGAAGGTGGACTCGCGGACGATCCTGGACCAGAACGGCGCGGATGCACTGCTCGGCAACGGGGACATGCTGTTCCTGCCTCCGGGGCAGTCCGACCCGGTCCGGATTCAGGGCGCGTTCCTGACGACGGAGGACACCGAGCGGCTCATGCAGTGGTACCGCGGGCGCGCGGCGGAGCGTCCGGCTGCCGAGGACGACATCCTCGAGGTGGTCCGGGCGCTGGAGGCGGAGCAGGAGAGCGAGGACGCGGAGCTCGCGCTGTTGGAGGAGCGGGACCCGCTGTTCCGTCAGGCGGCCGAGATCTGCATCCAGTTCCGACAGGGTTCGACCTCGCTGCTGCAGCGTCGCCTTCGGATCGGGTACGGCCGTGCGGCGCGGATCATTGACCAGCTCCACCAGGCGGGCATCCTCGGGCCGCCGGACGGCTCGAAGCCGCGTGAGGTCCTGGTGGGGCTGGACGCTCTCGACTCGCTGCTCGGCGAGTGAGCGGGCGGACGCGCCGGCAGCGGACAGGCCGGGCGCAGGAACGGCGGCTCCGGGCACCGTGTACCACCGCGGTGACCGGAGCCTTTGCATGAGCGGACGACGATGAGACGGATCGGTTACGTGGCGGCCGCGGCGGTCGCGGTGGTCGTGCTGGCCCTTGTGGTGGGGCGGCTGGTCTCGGGCGGAGGCGGCGCGCCCGTGACGGCGGCGGACGAATACGCCCTGCGGGAGGGCGGGGCGAGGGGGGAGGCGGGTGCGATCCCGGTGCAGCCGGGGACCGCAACGGAGCCGGTCGACTCGACGGATTCGTTGCCTGCGGCCGGAGCCGCGCCCGCGCCCGAACCCCGACCCGCCGTGCAGCCGTTGCCCGCCGCGCAACGGTCATCCGGCGCGCATCCCGCGCCCTCCGCGGGGCCCGGACGCGGTGACGAGGCCTCAGCGGGGGGGGAGAGCAGCAGCGAGCGGAGCCTTCCGCAGGAGGATGCCGTGACGATCCTGCGGCGCGCCGCCGACGCATACGCGGACGTGGAGACCATCTCCGCCGCGTTCACACAGCGGCTCCAGAACCGCCTGCTCCGGACGGATGCGTTGAGCCGCGGACGTCTGTACCAGCGCCATCCCGACCGTTTCCTCATGCGCTTCGAGGAGCCGGCGGGGGATGTGATCGTGAGCGACGGCCGCTACTTCTGGCTGTACTACCCGAGCGTGGACTCGCTGCAGGTGATGCGCGCGCCGGTGGGCGCGGAAGGGGCGAGCGGCGTGGACCTGCGCAGCCAGTTCGTGGGCGATCCGGTGGCGCGGTTCGATGCGACGCTGCACGGCATGGAGGCCGTGGGCGGCCGCGATGCGTACCTCCTGACGCTGGTGCCGAGGCAGCGCCAGGGCTACCAGCGGCTGCGGGTCTGGGTGGACGCCCGCGACTACCTGGTGCGGCGCTTCGAGATCACGGAAGAGAACGGCAACGTGCGGCTGATCGAGCTGCACGACCTCCAGATCAACCGGGCGCTGGCTGACGACCTCTTCCGCTTCACGCCGCCGCCGAACGCGCGGATCGTGGACCGCGGCTGAAGCGCAGGATCGTGGGACGGCCCGGCTGCGTTGAAGGGCTGCCGGGCCGCACGTATATTCGGCGCCCTCACCGGCTCGAATTCCCGGAACTCCCGAGCATGACTCGACCGAGTCGTACCAGCCGCTCCCTCCCCGTGTTGAACCCGCCGGCCCCGGGGCCGACTGTCGCGGCCGCGGCGAACGGCGCGCGCATCGCAGTGGTCACGCTGGGCTGCGACAAGAACACCGTGGACAGCGAACGGATGCAGGCGTGGCTGGCCGGCGCGGGCGCGCGCGTGGGCGAGGAGGTGGACGGCGCGGATGTGGTGATCATCAACACGTGCGGCTTCATCGACATCGCGAAGGAAGAATCCATCGAGGCCCTGCTCGACGCGGCGCGGCTCAAGGCAGAGGGGCGGGTGAAGGCGGTGGTCGCCACGGGCTGCCTGGTGCAGCGCTACAAGGAGGAGCTGGCCGCGGAGCTGCCGGAGGTGGACCTGTTCCTCGGCCTGACGGAGGCGGGGCGCATCGTCGAGGAGCTGCGTGCGCGAGGCTTCCTGGACACCAGCGCTGCGGTCGTGCCGATGATGGAGCGGCCGCTGCGGCTGCTCTCACGGCGGCGGAGGCACACATCGTTCCTGAAGATCAGCGAGGGTTGCGACCACGCGTGCGCGTTCTGTGCGATCCCGCTGATGCGGGGCAAGCATCGTTCGGTGCCGATCGAGCAGCTCGTGCGCGAGGCACAGGAACTCGAGGCGGCGGGCGTCGTCGAGCTGGGGCTGATCAGTCAGGACACGACGTGGTACGGGCGGGATCTCGCGCGGCACGCAGCGGACACCACGGCCACTCCGCCCCTTTCCGGTCACGCTGCCGACGGAGAGGACGGATTCTTCGTGGGGCGCCCGTTTGCGCGCATGGCGGGCGTGGACGCGACGCTGCTGGGGAACACGGCGGCGCATGCCCCCGCGTCTCCGGTGAGCGGGAACGGCGGGCGTGAGCGGGGTGGGCCGCGGACCGGCCGTCTATGCGAGCTGCTGGAGGCGCTGCTCCGGGAGACGGCGATCCCGTGGTTCCGGCTGTTCTACATGTATCCGTCGGGCATCCAGCGGGACCTGGTGGAGCTGATGGCCCGGGAGCCGCGCATCGTGCCGTACCTGGACATGCCGATCCAGCACGGTTCGGACGCGGTGCTCAAGCGGATGCGGCGGCCCGAGCGCCGCGCCACGATCCTCGAACGTGTGCGGTGGCTGCGCGAGGCGGTGCCGGACCTGGCGCTGCGGACGACGGTGATCGTCGGCTTCCCGGGAGAAACGGAGGCGGACTTCGAGGCGCTGCTCGAGCTGCTCGAAGAGGTCCGGTTCGACCATGTGGGCGCGTTCGCGTACTCGGCGGAGGAGGGCACGCCCGCAGCGGAGATGCCGGACCAGGTGCCGGACGAGGTGAAGCGGGAGCGCCTGGAGCGGCTGGAGGAGGTGCAGCGCGGCATCACGCTGGAGCGGAACGAGGCGCAGATCGGGCGGGAGCTGGTGGTGCTCGTGGACCGGAGCGCTTCGGAAAACGGTGCGGGGGTGGCGGTGGGCCGCTCCACCCGCGACGCCGTGGAGGTGGACGGCGTGATGCTGATCCGCGGCGCCCCGGATGTGCGTCCCGGCGAGTTCGTGCGCGTGCGCGTCACCGGGGCGGACGAGCACGAGCTGACGGGCGACTTCGTCGAGAAGGTGCGATGATCGAGGTGGCGAGTGGCGAGCGGAGCGCGGCGTTGTTCGAGCGCGCCCGGCGGCGGATCCCGGGGGGAGTGAACTCGCCGGTCCGTGCATTCCGCGCGGTGGGCGGCGAGCCGTTCTTCGTGGGCCGTGCCGCGGGTGCGCGGCTCCAGGACGTGGACGGGCGCGAGTACGTGGACTACGTGCTGAGCTGGGGCGCGTTGCTGCTGGGGCACGCGGACCCGGCAGTGCAGCGCGCGGTGGCGGAGGCGGCGGCGCGCGGCACGAGCTACGGGGCGCCGTGCGCGCTGGAGGTGGAGCTGGCAGAGGCCGTGGCGACGCTGGTGCCGTCCGTCGAGATGGTGCGGTTCGTCAACAGCGGCACGGAGGCCACGATGTCGGCCGTGCGCCTCGCGCGCGCCGCGACGGGACGCGACCGCGTGCTCAAGTTCGCAGGCTGCTACCACGGCCACGGGGACAGCTTCCTGGTGCAGGCGGGCAGCGGCGCGGCCACGCTGGGGCTGCCGGACTCGCCGGGCGTGCCGGCCGCGCTGGCCGCATTGACGCTCAGTGTGCCGTTCAACGACGGCGAAGCGGTGGAGGCCGCGTTCCGTCAGTGGGGCGACGAGATCGCCTGCGTGATCGTGGAGCCGATCGTGGGGAACGCGGGGTTCATCCCGCCCGCCCCCGGGTTCCTGGAGCTGCTCCGGCGTGTGACGCGCGAGCACGGCGCGCTGCTCATCTTCGACGAGGTGATGACGGGGTTCCGGGTGGCAGCGGGCGGAGCGCAGGAGCGTTTCGGCATCGAGCCGGACCTGACGACGCTCGGCAAGGTGATCGGCGGCGGGCTGCCGGTGGGCGCGTACGGCGGGCGGCGCGAGCTGATGGAGTTGGTGGCGCCCGCGGGCCCGGTCTACCAGGCGGGAACGTTGTCGGGCAACCCCCTGGCCATGGCGGCCGGCTTGGTGCAGCTCCGGGCGGTCATGGACCGGCGTCCGCACGCGGAGCTGGAGGCGCGGGCGCGGCGGCTGGTGGAAGGGCTGCTGGACCGGGCGCGTGAGCTCGGTGTGCCGATGTGGGGAGGCGCCGCGGGGGCGATGTGGGGCTTCCACTTCGTGGAAGGGCCGGTCCGGGACTTCGATGACGCCCGGCGCGCCGACACCGCGCTGTTCGCGCGGTTCTTCCGGGCGTGCCTGGCGCGGGGCGTGTTCCTTCCGCCGTCGCCGTTCGAGGCGTGCTTCCTGTCGCTGGCCCACACGGACGCGGACATCGACTTCACGCTGGAGCAGGTGGGCGCCGCGCTGCGGGAGGCGGTGGGATGAGGGGCTGCGCGGCGCTGCGGGTCGCGGCGGTGTGTGTGCTCCTGGCGGCGTGCCGCCCGGCGGGGCCGACGCCGCGCGCGGTGCGGCCGGGGCTGCCGACCGCCGAGCCACGGGTGCGGGTCGGCATCCTGGTGGACGCGCCGGAGGCGGTGGTCACCGCGGACGGGCCGTTCGAGGTCCGTGTGGGCACGGCGACCAAGGGCATCGCGGCTGCTGCCGGCGAGCGGTGGGTGTTCACCGCGGATGCCGCCGGGCAGGTGAGGGGGCGGGGGCCGGGCGGCCGGCGCGTGGGGCCCACGCCGGGAACGGTGGCCGTGGTTCCCCGGGGTGACGCGGCCGTCGTGATCGGCGACCGGCGCTACCGCGGCACGGCGCTGGTCCGCGGGGCCGGCCCGGGCCGGGTGACGGCGATCAACGTGCTGGAACTGGAAGCGTACCTGCTGGGCGTCGTGCCCCGAGAGATCGGCGCCCGGTCCGAAGCGGAGATCGAGGCGGTGAAGGCCCAGGCCGTTGCGGCGCGGACGTACGCGATCGGCAACCTCGGCAACCGGGAGCGCCTCGGCTTCGACTTCTTCGCGACCGTCGCGGACCAGGTCTACGGCGGACTTGCGGACGAGGATCCGGTGGTCACGCGCGCGGTGCGGGAGACGCGGGGCGAGATCGTGACGTACGAGGGCCTGCCGATCCTCGCCTACTACCACTCGACGTGCGGCGGCCGGACAGCGGCGATCCACGAGGTCTGGCCTCGTGCGCCGCTGCCGTACCTGCGCTCGGTCTCGGACGCGGTGCCGGGTACGCGGGACCGGTACTACTGCGAGACGTCGAACCGCTTCCGTTGGACGCAGTCGTGGACCGGGAGCGAGCTGACCGAGATCCTGCGGCGTACGCTCGCAGAGTACGCCGGCGCGCCGCGGGGGCGCATCGGCCGCATCCTCGGTCTCTCGTTGACGGGCCGCACGCCGTCGGGCCGGGCGGAGGCGCTACGGATCGAGACCGACGCGGGAACGTACGTGGTGCGGGGGGACTCGATCCGTTGGGTGCTGCGACCGGAGCCGGGCCGGCTGCTCAACAGCTCGTTCATCGAGCTGGATGTGGCCGTCAACGACGGAGGGGTCCACGGCGTGTCGGTCGGCGGTGCCGGCTGGGGGCACGGCGTGGGGATGTGCCAGGTCGGCGCGCTCGGGCGGGCACGTGCGGGGCAATCCTACCGGGAGATCCTCCGGGCGTACTACCAGGGCACGCGGGTCGAACGGATCTACTGATGAACCAACACGAGCGCTCCCGCCGGCTCGGGGCGATGCGGAGACCCGGCCGCGGAGAGCGCGAGCGCGGTGGAGCGAGCCATGAAGCGTAGCTGGACAGCGTTGGCGAGCGTCCTCCTGGTGCTGGTGCCGGCGGCGGCGCAGGCGCAGAAACTCGAGGACTACGACTACGAGAACCTGAGCTTCCGAGGCGTCGGCTTCGACGTGGGCTACATCTGGCCGACGAAGGTCGAGCCGACGGCGTCGTACGGGATCCGTGTTGACCTCGGATATCTGGGGCCCGGGTTGCGCGTCGTGCCGACGTTGACCTACTGGAGTTCGGAGCTGAAGAGCGCCGAGCTCGACCGGCTGGCCGAGCAGTTGAGCAGTCTGCCCGCGCTGAGGAACCGGGGCATCGTGGTGCGGGGCAGCGACCTGGGCGCGGTGCACTGGAGCGGCCTGGCGCTAGGGCTGGACGGCCAGTACGTGTGGGTCGTGCCCGGCGGCTTCCTGACGTACCTCGGCGCCGGCTTCAGCGCGCACCTGTTGAACGCGCGGGGCAGGGGGATCGACGCCACGTTCGTCGAGGATGCGCTGGACGCGTTGAGCGCGGGGTTCACGGCCCTCGCGGGCATCGAGGTCGAGCCGGTGCGTCGGCTGCGCCTGTTCGGCGAGGCGCGTTACACGGCGCTGAGCGACCTGCGTTACCCGGGCCTGCGGTTCGGTGCGTCGTTCATGGTGCCGAGCGCCGCGGGTGCGGCGACGGTGGGTTCGGCGGGAACGGTCGAGCGAGGGCGGAGTGCCGGGCCGCGGTAACGTTTCCAGGACCAGGCGTGCACGCGGCGGGTGGCGTGCACGGCACGAGAGAGGCGAGGGGACCACGAATGAGCGGGGACGACGTCGTCCGGATCGGGCTGCTGGGGACAGGAGCGATCGCGCAGGTCGTGCACCTGCCGATCCTCTCACAGATGGCTGGTGTGCGTGTTGACGCGGTGTGCGACGCGGACCGGGCCAAAGCCGCGGCGATCGCCAGCCGGTTCGGCATTTCGCGGGTCTACCGGCGCGACGAAGAGGTGTTCGCCGCAGATGACCTGGACGCGGTCATCGTGTGCACGCCGAGCCATATGCACGAGGAGCAGGCGATCGCCGCGCTGGAGTCGGGCAAGCACGTGCTCGTCGAGAAGCCGCTGGCGCTGGACGCGGATGGCGCGGCGCGGGTGATCGCGGCGGCGGAGCGCGCGGGCCGGACGCTGATGGTGGCCATGAACACGCGTTACCGGCCGGATGCGCTGGCGTTGAAGCCGTTCGTGCAGGGCGGCGAGCTGGGCGATGTGTTCCTGGTGAAGTCGGCCTGGATGAACCGCAAGGTGAGGGTCGTGCGGCCGACGTGGCGACACCGGCGCGCGACGGCGGGAGGCGGCGCGCTGATGGACCTCGGCGTGCAGGTGCTGGATCTGTGCCTGTGGCTGCTGGACTATCCGCCCGTGGCGCGGCTGGTGGCGCACACGCACCCGGGTGAGGGGATGGAGGTCGAAGACTCGGCGGTCTTGCTGCTCCAGCTTCGTGACGGTGGGAGCATTTCGGTGGCGGCGAGTTGGAGTCTCGTCGCGGAGCGGGACCGTCACTACCTGCGGTTACTGGCGACGCGCGGGTCCGCCTCGCTCGCTCCGTTGGCGGTCTACAAGGAAGTCGAGCACGGCCTCCTGGATGTCACGCCTCAGCTCGCGCACGGCAACGAGAACCTCTACACGGCCTCGTACCGGAGGCAACTCAAGTACTTCATCGAGTGTGTGCGCGGAGCGGCGCTCGTGGATCTGCCGCGCGAGCAGATCGAGCTGATGCGGTTGATCGCCCTGGCGTACCGCTCGGCGGAGGAAGGCAGGGAGATCGAAGCGTGAGGGGGGTGCCGCCGCGGGGCGAGCGGCTGCTCCCGGTGTCGACGGGCGTCCTGCTCGTCAGCGCCTTCCCGCCGTTCTCGTTGCTGGTCCCGTCGTTCGTGGCCCTGGTCCCGCTGCTGGTCTTCGTGGCGGAGCGGCCGCCGGGCCCCGCGGGGCGGTGGGCGGCGGGCCGCGGCGGGTTCGTTGCCGGGCTGGTCTACTTCGGCCTGCTCCTCTATTGGATGGTGGTCGCGCTGGTGTTCTACTCGGCGCTCGCCATCCCCGCCTACGTTCTCACGACGACGATCCTCGCCGGATTCGTGGCGGCGTTCGCGTGGTCCCTGCACTTCGTGCGGGAACACGCGCGGGTGCCGCTCGTCATCGGCGCGCCCGTGCTGTGGACGGCCGCGGAGTGGCTGCAGGGCAACCTCGGGGATCTGTCCTTCCCGTGGCTCGGGCTGGGCGCCTCGCTCTCCGCGTTCCCGGTGTTGGCGGGCGGCGCCGATCTGGTGGGCGCACGCGGGTTGACCTTCTGGCTCGCTGCGGTGAACGCCTTGCTGGCCGAGACGGCGCTGCGCGCGCGGGTGGGGCGGCCCGTCCTGCCATGGGTTGGAGCGACGGCGGTGCTGGTCGCGGTGCCCGCGCTCTACGGCTGGTGGCGGGCCGAGACGCTGGAGTTGCGCCCCGCCGCCCGCGTCGCCGTCGTGCAGCCGAACATCCCGGAGGAGCTCAAGCTGGACCGCGAGCAGGCGCTCGACTCGTCGCTCGCATCGTTGCGACGCCTCATGGCTCAGCTCGAGCCGGGATCCGTGGACGTGGTGGTGTGGCCTGAGGTGACGCTCCCCGCGGCGATCCAGCACCCCGCCGAGGCCGCCCTCGCTGAAACCGTCCGGCAGATGAGTGCGCGGGTACGGGCGCCGGTCATTGCGGGAGCCTACGGATACCGCCGGGAGCCGGAGCGCCCCATGATCTTCAACTCGGCGTTCATGGTCACGCCGACGGGGCTCGTCGACCCCCCGTACAGCAAGATCCACCTCGTCCCGTTCGTGGAGCGGGTCCCGTTCATCGATCCGTCGCGGCTGGAAGCGCTGGTCGGCGAGCTGCGGTTCTTCGGCGCGCTCACGCCGGGCGACGACGCACCGGTCCTGGTGGCGGGGGGTGGGCGCTTCGGCATCCTGATCTGCTACGAATCCGCGTTCGCAGGGCTCGCACGGCGGTACCGTCGCTCCGGCGCCGACTACCTCGTCAACATGACCAACGACGCGTGGTACGGGCGCGATGCGTGGTACGGCCGGACGACGGCGCTGTGGCAGCATCCCGCCCACCTGGTGCTGCGCGCCATCGAGCAGCGGGTCGGCGTGGCCCGGGCGGCGAACACGGGAATCTCGATGTTCGTGGACCCGCTGGGCCGGACGTACGAGGAGACGCCGCTGTTCGAGCCGGCGATCCGGGTCGCCACGGTGTACACGACGGACGTGGTGACGCTGTACGCCCGCTGGGGCGACTGGGTCGGGACCGGGGCGGCGCTGCTCGCGGTGCTGCTGGGGGTGGCGGCGTGGCTGGCGGAGCGGAGGGCGGCGCGGGGCACCCGGTCCTGGCCATGGCCCGACCAACGGCGCGCGGCAACTTGATGGATGCGGTGGAATTCGTTATTTTACAAAGATTCCAAGCCCTCTGGGGGCTTCCTTTTTTTCGGCTAGGGGGACGGCCATGAAGCAGGGGATCCATCCCGACTACCAGGTCGCGACGGTTCAGTGCGCGTGTGGGAATACGTTCCAGACGCGGAGCACGCTGAAGAGCATCCACGTCGAGATCTGTTCGGTCTGCCACCCGTTCTTCACGGGTAAGCAGAAGGTGGTGGACACGGCCGGACGGGTCGAGCGGTTCCGGCAGAAGTGGGGGACGGGCGAGCAGAAGCAGGGGGAGTGAGAGCGGAGAGCCGGGGCTGCACCCGGCTCTTTCGGCATCTGGAGAGGCGAGAATGGGCTGGGAGGACAGGATCGCGGACCTGCTGCGGCGCTACGACGCGCTGACGGAGCAGCTCGCGGACCCGGCGGTGCTGGCGGACGCGGAGCGGCTGCGGGAGGTGGCGCGCCAGCGTGCGGAGCTGGAGCCTGCGGCCGAGGCGGCGCGCCGGCTCGAGCGGGTGCGCAAGCAGCTCGCGGAGGCGCGGGAACTGGCCTCCTCGGAGAGCGACCCGGAGCTGGCGGCGCTGGCGGAAGCGGAGGCGGAGGAGTTGAGCGCGGAGGCGGAGCGGCTGGAAGCGGAGGTCCGGCGCCACCTGATTCCGAAGGACCCGCTGGCGGACCGGGCGGCGGTCGTCGAGATTCGGGCCGGCACCGGCGGGGACGAGGCCGGCTTGTTCGCCGGCGACCTGTTCCGGATGTACACGCGGTACGCGGAGTCGCGGGGCTGGACGGTGGAGCTGGTGAACGTCTCGGAGGGCGAGCGCGGCGGCTACAAAGAAGTGATCTTCGTGGTCCGGGGGCGGGACGCGTACGGCTCGCTGCGCTACGAGTCGGGGGTGCACCGGGTGCAGCGGGTTCCGGAGACGGAGAGCCAGGGGCGGATCCACACGTCGGCCGCGACGGTGGCGGTGCTGCCGGAAGCGGAGGAGGTGGACGTGGAGATCCGCGAGGAAGACCTTCGGATCGACGTGTTCCGCTCGTCGGGCCCGGGCGGGCAGTCGGTGAACACGACGGACTCCGCGGTGCGGATCACGCACCTGCCCACGGGGCTGGTGGTGACGTGCCAGGACGAGAAGTCGCAGCACAAGAACAAGGCGAAGGCGCTGAAGGTGTTGCGCAGCCGGCTGCTGGACATGAAGCTCGCCGAGCAGGAGGCGGAGCGGGCGCGGGCGCGGCGGCTCCAGGTAGGGACGGGCGACCGGTCGGCGAAGATCCGGACGTACAACTTCCCGCAGGGCCGGGTGACGGACCACCGGATCGGGCTGACGCTGTACCGGCTGCAGGAGGTGCTGGACGGGGACCTGGACGAGCTGATCCAGGCGCTGCGGGAGGCGCGGGAGGCGGAGCAGTTGGCGGCGCCGGCGCCGGCGTCGGTGAACGGCGCTTGACGCGATGACGCGAGCGGCGCTGGTGAAGGAAGGCACGGAGCGGCTGCGCTCGGCGCGGGCGACGGGGGATCCGCGGCTCGAGGCCGAGCTGCTGCTCGCGTCGGTGCTGGGGGTCAAGCGGCTGGAGCTGGTCCTGGAGCCGGAGGAGCGTGTGGGCGAGGAGGAGGCGGCGGCGTTCCGGGCGGCGGTCGAGCGGCGCATGGCGGGCGAGCCGATCCAGTACATCATGGGTGTGGCCGCGTTCCGGGAGCTCGACCTGCTGGTGGACCGGCGCGTGCTGATCCCGCGGCCCGAGACGGAAGTCCTGGTGGAGGAAGTGCTGCGCTGGGCGGCGGAGCGGGCGGCGCAGGCCGGGCGGAGGCTGACGGCGGCGGACATCGGGACGGGCTCGGGGGCGATCGCGCTCAGTCTCTTGAAGGAGGGCCCGTTCGAGCGGGTCGTGGCGACGGACGTGTCCCTGGACGCGCTGGAGGTGGCGCGGGCGAACGCGGAGCGGTCGGGCCTCGCCGACCGCCTGGAGCTGAGGCACGGCCGGCTGCTGGCGCCGCTGCGCGGCGAGCGCTTCGACGTCATCGTGTCCAACCCGCCGTACGTGGCCGACAGCGAGCGCGACACGCTCCCGGTGGACGTGCGGGAGTGGGAGCCAGCCAGCGCGCTGTTCGCCGGCCCCACCGGCCTGGAAGTCCTGGCGGCGCTGGTGGAGGAGGCGCCGCTCAACCTCCGGCCGTGCGGGCTGCTGGCGCTGGAGGTCGGGGCGGGGCAGGCGGCGGAGGTGGCGTGGCGGATCAGGCGGCGGGGCGCGTACAATGAGCCCCGCGTGGCGCCGGACCTGGCGGGCGTCGAGCGCGTCGTGCAGGCGGTGCTGCGCGGCCCTTGCTAACCGGAGCAAAAAGAGCGACCATGCGGGAAGGCACGATAGAGCGAGCGCGGGAGCTGGGCTGGCTGCTCGGCCAGACCGAGGAGTACCAGGCCCTGGCACGCGCCCGCAGAGCGCTCGCGGAGGACCGCGAGCTGACGACGCTGTTGAACCGGCTGGCGGAACTCGACAGCCGGATGGCCCGGTCGCTGGAGCGAGGCGAGGCGCCGGCGGCCGAGGATCAGACCGAGTACGAGGAAAGCTTCAACAAGCTCCAGGCGAGCCCGGTCTACCAGGCGCTCGTCGCCGCGCAATCCAACTTCGAACGGGTGCTGAAGCGCGTGAACGACGAGATCGCTCGAGGGATCGAGGCAGGGGCGCAGTCCCGGATCATCCTGCCGTCCTGAGGCCTTACATGGTCAGTCTCGAGTCGCTGCGCGGCTGGGCCTATCGGGTGCTGACCCCCGTGACGGACCTGCTCGTGGCCAACCGGGTGCACCCGAACCTGCTCACCACGTTGGGCTTCCTGGTGACGGTCAGCTCCGGCATCGCGTTCCACCGGCACGAGGTCCGGGTGGCGGGTTTCCTGATCCTGCTGGGCGGGCTGTTCGACATCCTCGATGGCCGCGTCGCGCGCTTGAGCGACCTGGGGAGCAAGTTCGGCGCGTTCTACGACTCGACGCTGGACCGGATCAGCGAGATCGTCGTCTATCTCGGGATGCTCTCGCTCTACAACGACTACCGCCTGGAGCTGGGAGATGTCGGCATGATCTACCTGATCATGCTGGCGATGGCGGGATCGTTGATGATCAGTTACACGCGGGCGCGCGCGGAGGCCCTGGGGCTGGACTGCCGTGTGGGGCTGATGGCGCGCGCGGAGCGGGTGGTCCTGATCGGGCTCTCCTCGCTGGTGTTCGGCGAGGCGTGGGACGGGCTCGTCCTCAAGGTGGTGATCTTCCTGCTCGCAGTGCTCACGAACGTCACGGCGTTTCAGCGCATCGTGTGGGTGTACCAGCACGCGCGAGGCGTGCCGCTCGATGATGGGCTGACGCCTGCCGGTACCCTAACCAAAGAGGAGTCCAGTGGCTCAAGGTAGGCGGATCGCGCCGGCGGAAGGCCGGCTGGGAGTGTTGCTGCCGGGTCTCGGTGCGGTGGCGACGACGTTCATCGCGGGGGTGGAGGCGGTGCGGCGTGGCCGCGCGCAGCCGATCGGGTCGCTGACCCAGATGGCGCACATCCGGTTGGGACGGCGGACGGAGCGGCGGCAGCCCAAGATCAAGGACTTCGTTCCGCTGGCGTCGCTGGATCAGCTCGTGTTCGGCGCCTGGGACCCGATCCCGGATGACGCGTACGAGAGCGCGCTCAAGGCGGGCGTCCTGGACCGCAGGGACCTGGACCCGATCGCCGACTTCCTGAAGGGCATCCGTCCGATGCCGGCGGTGTTCGACAAGGCGTACGTCCGGCGGCTGGACGGCGAGAACGTCAAGAAGGGGAAGACGAAGCGGGACCTCGCCGAGCAGTTGCGCGAGGACATCCGCCGCTTCAAGGCCGAGCACGGCTGCGACCGGCTGGTCATGGTCTGGTGCGGCTCGACGGAGATCTACCTCAAGCCCGGCCCCGCACACGCGAGCCTGAAGGCGTTCGAGGAGGCGATGGATCGCAACGACGAGGCGATCGCGCCCTCCATGCTGTACGCGTGGGCCGCGCTCATGGAGGGGGTCCCGTACGCGAACGGCGCGCCGAACCTGACGGTGGACATCCCGGCGCTCCAGGAGCTCGCGCGGGAGCGGCAGGTGCCGATCGCGGGCAAGGACTTCAAGACCGGCCAGACGCTGATGAAGACCATCATCGCGCCGGGGCTGAAGGCGCGGATGCTCGGTCTGCAGGGCTGGTTCAGCACGAACATCCTCGGCAACCGCGACGGCGCGGTCCTGGACGACCCGGACTCGTTCAAGACGAAGGAAGAGTCGAAGCTGGGGGTGCTGGAGTACATCCTCCAGCCGGAGCTCTACCCGGAGCTGTACGGGAACGTCTACCACAAGGTGCGGATCAACTACTATCCGCCGCGCGGCGACAACAAGGAGGGCTGGGACAACCTGGACATCTTCGGTTGGCTCGGCTACCCGATGCAGATCAAGGTGGACTTCCTGTGCCGCGACTCGATCCTCGCCGCGCCGATCGTGCTGGACCTGGCGCTGTTCCTGGATCTCGCCGCGCGGGCGGGGATGAGCGGGATCCAGGAATGGCTGTCGTTCTACTTCAAGAGCCCGATGGTGGCGCCGGAGCTGTACCCGGAGCACGACCTGTTCATCCAGCACATGAAGCTGAAGAACACGCTGCGTCACCTGATGGGTGAAGAGCAGATCACGCACCTGGGGCTGGACTACTACGAGTGACCGTCTCCGGGGTTGGAGTGGACCCGCGACGTGCATGCGCGCGTTGGCGTGCGCGTGCACGTCGTCGCATTCGTGAGTGCGTGGTGTGAGCGGGGCGACTTCGGGGCGCCGCGGCGTGTTCGTGGTGTTCGAGGGGATCGAGGGGGCGGGCAAGAGCACGCAGGTGCGGATGCTGTCGGAATGGTTGGCGGCGCGGGGCGTGCCGCACCGGCTGGTGCGCGAGCCCGGCGGCACGCCGGTGGGCGAAGAGATCCGGCGGCTGATGCTGGACAGTCAGGATCTGCCGGCGCGCGCCGAGCTGTTCCTCGCCCTCGCGGCGCGGGCGATCCACGTGGACGAGGTCCTCGCGCCGGCGCTGGCGGCGGGCGAGGTGGTGGTGGCGGACCGGTACGAGCTGTCCACGCTGGCGTATCAGGGGTACGGCCGTGGGTTGCCGTTGGACGAAGTGCGGCGGCTGAACCGGCTGGCGACGGGCGGCCTGTCGCCGGATGTGACGGTGCTGCTGGAGGTGCCCGTGGCCGTCGGGGAGGCGAGGCGGCGGGCGGAGGGGCGCGGCGCGGACCGCATTGAGGGCGCGGGGCACGCGTTCCATGTACGGGTCGCCGAGGCATACGCCTTGCTGGCCGAGACGGAGCCGAGGGTAGAACGGGTGGATGCGACGGCCGACCCGGAGCACGTGCACGCCGAGGTCCTGCGCCGCCTGAACGCCCGGTTTCCCGAAACATTCCCCTTGCGCGCGGGTTAGTGGTACGGCGGGAGGGTCGGCCGGGCGGATGGCCGGTCTCGAGGTCTTTGGAGGACGGATGAAGATCAAGCGTTCGATCCTGGCGCCCGTGCTGGTGGCGACGCTGGCCCTGGCCAGCGGCGGCTGGTTGTTGCAGAAGGGCGGAACCCAGGAACAGAACGTCTACTTCCAGGCGCGCCTGTTCGAGGAGGTGCTGCACCACGTCTCGGACCGGTTCGTCGATCCGCAGGACCCCGCGGAGCTGTACCGGAAGGCGATCGACGGACTGCTGTACGAGCTGGGGGACCCGCACACGACGCTGATGTCGCCGAAGGACTACGAGCAGTTGCGGGTCCAGACGGAGGGCGAGTACGGCGGCCTGGGTATCCAGATCGACATCCGCGACGGCTGGGTCACGGTGATCGCGCCGTTGCGGGACACGCCGGCGGAGCGTGCCGGCCTCCAGGCCGGGGACCGGATCGTGGAGGTGGACGGCGAGTCCACGCGGGGCTGGACCGTGGACGAGGCGGTCGAGCGGCTGCGTGGTCCCAAGGGGAAGCCGGTGGACCTGCGGGTGGTGCGCAGCGGCGTGGATGAGCCGATCCCGTTCCACATCGTGAGGGACGAGATCCGGGTGCCGTCCGTTGCGCTGGCGTACATGGTCGAGGACGGCGTCGGGTACGTCGAGCTGTCGGTGTTCAGCGAGACGTCGACGCGGGACCTGAAGGCCGCGATCGACGATCTGCGCGCGCAGGGGCTGAAGGGGCTGGTGCTGGACCTGCGGCAGAACCCCGGAGGGCTGCTGGACCAGGGCGTTTCGGTGAGCGACCTGTTCCTCGACGAGGGCAAGGTCGTGGTCGAGACGCGGAGCCGGATCCCCGCACAGAACCAGCAGTTCCGGGCGACGGGCGCGGACGAGTACCCGGGGATGCCGATCGTGGTGCTGGTGGACGAGGGGAGCGCGTCGGCGTCGGAGATCGTGGCGGGCGCGCTGCAGGACCACGACCGGGCCTTGGTGCTGGGGCGGCCGACGTTCGGGAAGGGGTCGGTGCAGACGCTGTTCCCCCTTTCGGGTGGCAATCACTTGAAGCTGACGACGGCGCGCTGGTACACGGCGTCCGGCCGGTCCATCCAGAAGCCGTATACCCGTGGGCTGGCGGCGAACGGGACGGCCGCGGGGGGAACGGACGCGGACAGCGGCGCCGCCCAGCCGGAGTACCGGACGGCGGGCGGCCGGGTGGTGTACGGCGGCGGCGGGATCCGTCCGGACGTGATCATGGAGGACGACACGCTGTCCACCGCGGAGCAGACGTTCGTGCGGTCGCTGCAGCGGCACGGGTCGAAGTACCGGGACGCGGTGTTCAGTTACGCCGTGAAGTACGTTCGTGAGCACCCGGAGCTCCAGCGCGACTTCCCGGTGACGCCCGCGATGCTGGATGGCCTGTACGCAGCGCTCCAGGAGGCGGGGGTGGACGTGCCGCGGTCGGAGTTCGACCAGGCGTCTCGTCTGGTGAGCCGCAACCTCGCGGTGGAGATCACGCGGGCGAAGTGGGGGAGCGCGGAGGCGCGCCGGCGGTTGAACATGGAGGACCCGTGGATCCGGCTGGCGGCGGATCTGTTGAAGCAGGCCGACGACGTGGAGAGTCTGTTCGCGGCGGCGGAGCGGTACCGGGCGACGCACGGCGAGGGGCAGGAGGAGTTGCCCGGATCCGAGCTGCGTGACCGCTGAGCCCGGACGGAGCCAGACCGCGGCAGCGCCATGGGGGCCGGGGTCGCTCTGGGCCTGGGGGTCGCCGGTCTGGCGGTCGGGTTCATCGCGGGTCTGATCGGAATCGGAGGAGGGGTGCTGATGGTGCCCCTCCTCTACGCTTTCTATGAGCGGCCGGGGTGGGCCGGCGCGCTCCTCCCCCCGGAGCTTGCGCCGGTGGTGGCGCACGCGACGAGCCTGTTCGTGATCGTGCCCACGGCGATCAAGGGCGTGATCTCGTACCAGCGCGCGAAGCTGGTGCCGTGGCGCGTGGCGTTGCCGGTGGCGCTGGCCGCGACGTTCGCTGCCGTGCTGGGCGCGCGGCTCGCTCTGGAGTTGCCGGGGCCCGCGCTCAAACTGGCGTTCGGGTTGCTGGTGGTGGCGTCCGGCGTGCAGATCGGCGTGGGCCGAGGGCGTCCGCAGGACCGACCGCTGCGGGCCGGGCTGCCGACGCTGTCGGGGATCGGACTGGTCGTTGGCCTGACCTCGGCGCTGCTGGGCGTGGGCGGCGGCGTCGTGGCGATCCCGTTGCTCACCAACGTGGTGGGCCTCGATCTGCAGCGTGTGACGGCGACATCGCTGAGCATCATGGCGTTCGCGTCGCTGGCCGGCACGGCGACGTACATCGCGGGTGGTCTGGGCGTTGACGGGTTGCCGCCCGGCAATCTGGGCTACGTCCACCTGTGGGCGGCGTTGCCGCTCGTGGCCGGGTCGCTGCTGGCGGTGGGCTGGGGCGCTCGGCTGAACCGGCGGCTCCCGGTCCGGAAGCTGCGCTGGGTGTTCGCCGTGGCGTTCATCCTGATCGGGATGCGGCTGGTGGTGCAGAACGCACGCGTCATGTTCTGAGACGCGCGGAGTGTTGCGGCCGGGTCCGCAGCGGCGGGCCCGCACAGCGGGGGAACGGTCCAGCCATGGGAGCCGATCGGCTGCTGGTCTTCGCGAGACGGCCCGCGGCGGGGCTGAGGGAGATGCGGCTCACTCCGCCGCTCGCCCCGGATGATGCCGCGGCCGTTTACGAGGCGTGCTTGCGCGATGTGCTGGCGCTGGCGGCGCGGGAACGGGCGAGGATCGAGCTCTGGTACGAGGTGGACGGCCGCGCGCGTGAATACTTCGAGACCGAGTTCGCGCACCTCCCGCGTGCGGAGCAGGTCCCCGGTCCGCTGGGAGAGCGGCTGCACGATGCGTTCGCGTGGTCGTTCGCGGACGAGACGGAGCGCACGGTGGTCGTGACGGGCGAGTCCCCGACGATCCCGGACGACGTGTTGACGGCGGCGTTCACGGACCTTCGGGAGGTGGATGCGGTGCTGGGCCCGACGCGTTCGGGCCGCCCCTATCTCATCGGGCTGCGGGCGGCGAGCTGGCCCAGGGCGGCGACCCTGCTGCGCGAGGTCGCGTGGGGGACCCCATCGTGCCTGCGGTCTGCGGTCGAGTGCGCGAACGCCGCGGATCTGGTGCTGCGTGTGCTCCCCGGCTGGTACGGCATCGAGGGCCCCGAAGACCTCGCGCGAGCCCGCGACGATGCGCGTCCCGATTCGCACCTCGCCCGGTGGCTGGCGAGCGAGGCGGGACGCCGCTACGTTGCGCCTGCCGCCGGCGGGCCGGACCGGCGCTGAGGGTCCGGGCGCCGCGCGCGACGAGCGGCACGGCGGCGGCGCGAGCGCCGGATCCGTCGCATCCTGCCATGGACATGCCCCTGGATCAGACCATGATCGAAGCGGATCGTGCCGGTCCCGATGTCTGTCGGCGTGGCGCGGCGCGGATCGTGTGCGGCCATGGGACGAGCCGTGTGGGCGGAGGGCGCGACGATGGATGAGGCGACGCGGGCACTCGTCGCCGTCTCCGCCGCGATCGGTGCTGGCGACCGGGAGCGGCTGGCGCGCACGCTCGACGGCGCCGTGCGCGCGGCCACGCCGGCGGAGGTGGAGGAAGCGCTGCTCCAGAGCTACCTCTTCGTGGGGTTCCCCGGCGCGCTCAACGCGATGGCGTTGTGGCGGGAGCGGACCGGTTTGCCGGCGAGCGGAGGCGGGGCGAGCGGCGCTCCGGCGGAGTGGCGGCGCCGGGGGGAAGCGGTGTGCGCTCGGGTGTACGGCGCCCAGTACGAACGGCTCCGGGAGCGTGTGGCCAGCCTGCACCCGGACCTCGAGGCGTGGATGCTCGAAGAGGGCTACGGCAAGGTGCTCGGCCGGCCTGGGCTCGCGCTCGGTGTGCGGGAGCTGTGCGTCGTCGCCACGCTGGTGCCGCAGGATGCGCCGGCGCAGCTCCGCTCGCACCTGCGCGGCGCGCTGAACGTGGGCGTTCCGGTCGAGGACGTGGAGGAGGCGCTGGAGATCGCGTGCGGGTTCGCTCCGCCCGAACGTGCACGTGTGGCGCGGGAGGTCTGGGCGCAGGTGGTGGAGCGGTGGCGCAGCCGTGCGGCCGCCGCGGGCGGCGCCGGGGTGGTGGACGGCGAGTGAGACCGAAGTCGGGCACGGCGAGTCGGTTCGGACGGTGAGACCATGACGGGCGCGGCGAGGGTGTGCCCGTACCAGGGATCGGAGAGACATGTTCGTTGACTACGCGGTCATCCACGTGTACGGCGGAACGGGCGGCTCGGGGGCCGAGGCGTTCCGACGGGAGAAGGGCGTGCCCCGCGGCGGGCCGTCGGGGGGGGACGGCGGTCGCGGCGGCGATGTCATCCTCCGGGCCGACCGCCACCTCACCACGCTGCTCGACTACCGCTACCAGCAGCACTACCGCGCGGAGCGCGGTCAGCACGGCCAGGGGAACAACCGCACCGGCCGTGACGGCGCGAGTCTGATCTTGCGTGTGCCGCCGGGAACGGTGGTGCGGGACGCGGACACCGGCGAGTTCTTGGGCGAGCTGCTCGAGGATGGGCAGGAGCTGGTCGTGGCGCGGGGTGGCAGGGGCGGGCGCGGGAACGCGGCGTTCGCCACGCCGACGCGCCGCGCGCCGAGGATCTGGGAGCCCGGCGAAGAGGGCGAACAGCGGCGGATCGTGCTCGAGCTGAAGCTGATCGCGGACGTCGGGCTGGTCGGCAAGCCGAACGCCGGCAAGTCCACGTTGCTGGCGGCGATCTCCGCGGCACGCCCCAAGATCGCGGACTACCCGTTCACCACCCTGACGCCGAACCTGGGCGTGGTGGAGCTGCCCGGCTCGAGGACGTACGTGGTCGCGGACATCCCCGGGATCATCGAGGGCGCGCACGAAGGGAAGGGGCTCGGGCTGCGGTTCCTGCGGCACATCGAGCGGACGCGGACGCTCGCCTACCTCGTTCCGGTGGACGCGGAGGATCCGCAGGGCGAGTACGAGGTGCTGCGGCGCGAGCTGGAGGCGTATTCGCCCGAGCTCGCGGCGCGTCCGCACTGCGTGGTGCTGACCAAGGCGGACCTGCTGGCGCCCGGTCAGGATCCCCCGAAGATCCACGCGCCGGCCGCCTGGGGCACGTTCGTCATCTCCGCCGTCGCCCGGCGGGGGTTGGGGGATCTGCTGGAGTCGCTGTGGCGGCGGGTGCAGGAGGCGGTGGAGGAAGCAGCGCAGCGCGAGCCGCCGGCGGAGACGTTGCGACCTTGAGGCGCGCCGGGAGACGACGATGTCCGAGTCCGAGCTGGCAGCGGTCCTCGAACTCTGCCTGTTGCCCGGGATCGGGAACGGGCAAAGGCTGCGCGAGCTGCTGCAGCGGTACGGCTCGGCGGAGGCCGCGCTCCACGCCCCGGCGGCCGAGGTGGGGGAGGAGGCCGTGCGCGTGCGGGGCTCGGTCCGGATCGCAGGGCGCGTACGGGCGTCCATGGCCGCGCTGCGCCGCCTCGACGTGCAGGTGCTGCACGAGACCGACCCGCGGTATCCCGCCCGCTTGATGCACCTCGAGGACCCGCCGCCGTTCCTCTTCGCCCGCGGACGGCTCGAGCTGCTGGAGCGGCCGGCGGTGGCGGTGGTGGGCTCGCGGGACTGCACGGAGTACGGCGAGTCGGTCGCGCGCTGGCTCACGGCCGGGCTCGCCAACGCGGGCGTCGTCGTGGTGAGTGGCCTGGCCCGCGGGATCGACACGAGCGCGCACCTGGCCACGCTCGCGCTCGGGGGTGGGACGATCGCGGTGCTCGCTTCCGGCATCGACGTCCCGTATCCGCGGCGAAACGCGGCGTTGTACGAACGGATCGCGCGGGAGGGGCTGCTCCTGAGCGAGACGCCGCCGGGAACGCCGGCGTTGCCGTACCTGTTCCCCCGCCGCAATCGCCTGATCGCCGCACTGGCGCTGGGCGTCCTGGTGGTGGAAGCGGCGGAGGAGAGCGGGGCGCTCAGCACGGCCCGTCATGCCGCGGACCTCGGCCGCGAGGTGATGGCCGTGCCCGGCCCCATCGGGCGGCGGACCAACAGCGGGACGAACCGGCTGCTGCGCGACGGCGCGACGATGGTCCTCGAGGTGCGCGACATCCTGGACGCCGTCGGGCTCGGGGCGCTGGCGCGCGCCGCGGCGAGGAGCGGAGCCGACCGTGGCCGGACGGACGCCGCCGACGAGCCGCCGGCCGGGCTCTCGCCCACCGGGGTGCGGGTGTGGCGCGCGCTCGGGACAGAGCCGGTCCACGTCGACGAGCTGGCAGACGCGTGCGGCGTGGCTGCCGGAACGCTGCTGAGCACGCTGCTCGAGCTGGAGCTGGCGGGCCATGTGCGGCAGGCGCCGGGCAGCCGCTACGCACGGGCGTGAGGGCGCGGGCCGACGGCGCCGCCGGGCAACCGCCGCTCCGCGGCGGTGTACGATCCGACGTGAACGGAGTCACGTCGGGAGCCCGAGGGACGGTGGTTCCGGCGCGGGAGCCGGACGCGCCGCGTGCGCTGTACGTGCACGTGCCGTTCTGCGCGCGGCGGTGCAGCTACTGCGACTTCGCGGTCGAGGCGGTGCGCCGGCCGCCAACGCGCGAGTGGCTGGATGCGATCGAGGCCGAGCTGCGGCTGCGCGTTGCCCGGGAGGGCCTCGGGCGCTTGTCGCTGGCGACGGTCTACGTCGGGGGCGGCACGCCGTCGCTGTTGGGCGTGGGCGCGCTCCCGGCGCTGCTGGACCGGATCGGCACGTACGCGGACATCGCGCCGGGAGCGGAGATCACGGCCGAGGCGAACCCGGAGAGCTTCACGGTTGCGCTGGCCCGTGACTGGCGGGCGGCCGGGATCAATCGCGTGAGCCTCGGCGCCCAGACGTTCCACGAGGGCGCGCTGCGCTGGATGGGCCGGCTCCACGGTGCGGACGGCCCGGCGCGGGCGGTGGCGGCGGCCCGCGAGGCGGGGTTCGACAACGTCAGCGTGGACCTGATCTTCGGGCTCCCGGACCGGTTGGGTCGGGATTGGGGTGCGGACCTGGACCGGGCGCTGGGCCTGGAGCCGGAGCACGTGTCCTTGTACGGGCTCACGGCGGAACCCGGCGCGCCGTTGGGGCGTTGGGTGGCGGAGGGCCGCGAGCGGCTGCCGGACGAGGACACCTACGCCGCCCAATACCTGCTGGCGGCGGAGCGGCTGACGGCGGCGGGCTTCCGGCACTACGAGGTCTCGAACTTCGCGCGGCCCGGCCGGGAATCGCGGCACAACCAGGTCTACTGGTCTGGTGCGCCGTACCTCGGCCTGGGGCCGGGGGCACACTCCTACCTGGCGGGCCGGCGGTGGTGGAACGTGCGCTCGTGGGCGGCGTACGCAGCGGCGTTGGGGCGGGGCGAGGTGCCCGAGGCAGGGGCGGAGACGGTGGAGGGAGCCGCAGCGCGTCTCGAGCGGACGTGGCTGGCGCTGCGGACCGATCAGGGCTTTCCGCTGGTCGCCGCGAGCCAGCGGCAGCGGCGGCTGGCGGCCCAGTGGGCGGAGCAGGGGTGGGCGGTGGTGATCGGGGACGTGCTCCGCCTGACACCCAGCGGGTGGCTCCTGCTGGACCGGCTCGCCGTGGAACTGGACGACGCGGCGTGATGGGCGGCGTGCGGTGGCGCGGCGCGGGGCCGGCGCGCGGCTTGACGCGGATCCGGCCGTGGCGCGACATTTTTCGTTGTCGTTTGGGCCTGTGCGACGCACGGACACGACGATGAGCGGCGACGTGCTCACGGAACGCGAGCGACGGGTGCTCGAAGCGGTGATCCGCACGTACGTCGAAACGGCGGAGCCCGCGGGGAGCCGTGTCGTCGCGAAGAAGTACGCGCTGGGGGTTTCGCCCGCGACGGTCCGGAACACGATGGCGGACCTTGAAGAGAAAGGCTTCCTCTACCACCCCCACGCCTCGGCCGGCCGCGTGCCGACGGACCGCGCGTACCGCTACTACGTGGACAGCATCATGCGCCCGGTCCGGCTGACCGCGGCGGAGCAGCGTCGCCTGAGGCGGGAGATCGGGGACGAGGAGGCCGCGGGCGCGCCGCTGGAGTGGCTGATCCGCCGTGCGACGCAGGCGCTGGGGCTCCTGACGGGCGAGCTGGGCGTGGCGATCGCGCCGCGTCTGGATGAGACGGTCCTGGAGAAGCTCGAGCTCGTCTCGGTGGCCAGCGACAAGGTGCTGCTCGTGTTGACGCTGGGCAGCGGGCGCATCCGTACGGTCTACGTGGACCTTCCGAGCTCGGTGCCGCCGGAGACGCTCGTCTCGGTGACGATGGTGCTGAACGAGCGGCTCGCCGGCCTGACGCTGGCGCAGGTGCGGCAGACCCTGCCGGAGCGGCTGCGGGACTCGGCGGCGCTGGATGACGCCTCGGCGACCGAGTTGCTCAACGTCTTCCTGCAGGCGGCCGAGGACGTGTTCGACAAGACCGGCGCGGACGCGCTGCACCTCGGCAATGCGAGCGTGCTGGCGAACCAGCCCGAGTTCTCGAGCGGGAGCAGCCTGAAGGGGCTGATCGAGCTGACGGAGCGACGGGAGCTGCTGGCCTCGGTCCTGGGTGATCGGGTGGGCACCCCATCGGTCCACATCACGATCGGCGGTGAGAACGCCGATCCGATGCTCACGCCGTTCACGCTGGTGACCTCGCCCTACCGGAGCGGCAGCCTGTCGGGGGTGATCGGCGTGATCGGGCCCACACGGATGTCGTACGAGAAGGTGGCCGCGATCGTGCGGTACACCAGCTTGCTGCTGTCCGAGCTGATGGGCGGGGAGGTGGACGCCCCCGACCACACGGTGGTGGCGTGATCGGCGGGACGGACGAGGCCGGCAGCGGCTGTGCGGGCCGGGTCCACCCGGGGACTCGCGCCCGGTGAAGGCGGACGGATGAGAGACTACTACGAGATCCTGGGCGTTCCGCGGGATGCGGACACCGAAACGATCAAGAAGGCGTACCGCAAGCTCGCGCTGAAGTATCACCCGGATCGGAACAACGGGTCCAAGGAGGCCGAGGAGCGGTTCAAGGAGGCGACGGAGGCGTACGAGGTCCTCCGCGATCCGCAGAAGCGTGCGGCGTACGACAGGTACGGGCACGCCGGCGTGAAGGGTGCGGGCGCCGGCGCGGGCGGCTTCGGCGGCTTCGACTTCGCGGACGCCCTCGAGATCTTCATGCGCGACTTCGGCGGCTTCGGCTTCGAGGACCTGTTCGGCGGCCGGAGCACGCGCCGCGGGGCACGAAGCAGCCGGCGGCGGGGCAGCGACATCAGCGTCCGGGTCTCGCTGACGCTCGCCGAGGTCGCGGAGGGTGCGCGGAAGACGTTCGAGGTCCAGGTGCTGGACCCGTGCGAGGCGTGCGGCGGCACGGGTTCGGAGAACGGGGCGCCGCTGGTCCGTTGCCGGACGTGCGGTGGTGCGGGCGAGGTGCGGCGGGTCCAGCGGTCGATGCTGGGGCAGCTCGTGAGCGTCACGACGTGCCCCGACTGCCAGGGCGAAGGCCAGATCATTGAGCGCCTGTGCCCGGAGTGCGGCGGTCGCGGTGTCGAGCCCGTCAAGCGTACCTTCGCCGTGGAGGTGCCGCCCGGCGTTTCGAACGGCGACTATCTCACGCTGCGTGGGCAGGGCAACGCCGGCGTCCGTGGCGGTGCGCGGGGGGACATCATGGTCGTGCTCGATGTCGAAGAAGACCCGCGCTTCGTCCGTGACGGCGCGGACCTCTACTACACGCTTCCGATCACGTTCAGTCAGGCGGCCCTGGGTGCCGAGGTCGAGGTCCCGACGGTGCACGGGATGGCGCGGCTCCGGATCCCGCCCGGCACGCAGTCCGGCCGGCTGCTGCGGATGACCGGCCGGGGGCTGCCGCGGTTGCACGGCGGTGGCCGGGGCGACCAGATCGTTCGCATCGTGGTCTGGACGCCGACGGAGCTGACGCGGGAGCAGGAGGCGTTGTTCCGTCGCCTCGCCGAGATCGAGAGCCCGCCGCCGGCGCAGCACCGGGAAGACGCCGGCGAGCAGGACCGCGGCTTCTGGAGCCGGGTGAAGAACGCGTTCAGTGCGTGAGCGCGCCGGGGTGGAAGCCCCGGCGTCGCGTTTTCTTCCCTGGGCCGTCCTCCAACCTGCGTTCCCTCCGTATCGGTCACCCATTCCCGCGGCGCGGAGCCGGCTGGCCCGGCCGGACGAGCCGATCGATGCTCCTCAGCGGTCCACGTCCGGCGGCGGCCGGGTTTTTGAGCCGGCCGTGTGGCGTTAGATTGCGTCGTTCACGGTCCGAGCGTCGGGCCGGCGCCGTGGCGCGAAGGGCGTGGCGCCGGCCGTGGGGACGGGGCAGTCCCCTCCGGCGTGGTTTCCGGGGAGCAGCGGTAAGCGGGCATGGGTTCGGGCAAGTGGCTCGTGCTGCGCGTCGAGGCCGCGGACGCGGAGGCGCGCGCGTTGGCGGCCGAAGCGCTGATCGGACTGGGGGGCACCGCGGTCGAGGAGCGGGACAACGCCCTGGTGACGTACCTGGCCGCGCCGGCGGACCCGGAGGGGTTCCTGGCGGGGGCCGAGGAGCGGCTGCGGGCGGCGGCCGGACGCGAGTTCCGCCTGTCGTGGGCGTGGGAGGAGGACCAGGACTGGACGGAGCTCTGGCGACGCGGCCTCGACGCCCGACGGGTGGGGCGACGCCTCGTCGTCACGCCCCCCTGGATCCAGCCGGAGACGCAGCGCGGCGACGTCGTGATCGTCATCGATCCGGGGATGGCGTTCGGGACGGGGGAGCACGCCAGCACGCGGGGCGCGCTGCGGCTGTTGGAGTCGGCGGTGGCGCCGGGGGACCGCGTGCTGGACGTGGGCACGGGGAGCGGGATCCTGGCCATCGCGGCCGCGCGCCTCGGGGCGCGGGAGGTCCTGGCCGTGGAGAGCGATCCGGACGCGGTGACCAACGCGTCCGTCAACCTGGAGCGCAACGGCGTCGCGGAGCGGGTGGAGCTGCGGTGCGACGTCGTGGACGCCGCTTATCTGCGCGCGTTGGGTCCGCGGCGGTTCGATGTCATTGCAGCCAACATCCTGAGCGGCGTGCTGCTGCCGCTGCTCGGGGCGTTCCGGGAGTCGCTGGACGAGGGGGGGCGGGCGATCCTGGGGGGGATCCTGCGGGAGGAGGCGGAGAGGGTCGTCGCGGCGGCGCGGGAGTCCGGATTCGAGCTGGCGATGGTGGACGAAGAGGAGGAGTGGTGGTCCGGGCTGCTGCGGGTGGCGTAGGGGGCGAGCCGTCTGCCGGCGAGGCCCGAGGTACCGCCAGACGGCACCGCCGAGCGGTTTCCTACGCGGCGCCGGCGCGTCAGCGGTGGCCGGTCCGGGGTGGGGCGGGCGCCGGCGCGGCCGGCGTCTGGCCGGGGCGCGGCGCGGCGAGGTCCTCCAGGACGCGACGGATCTCCTCGGCCTGCCCGAGCGCCTCGACGACCTCGGCCTGGAGCTCGGGGTCGTCGGCGGCGCAGGACCAGAGGTGGACGAGAGACTCCTGGAGCGTGCGGAGCACCGGCGCCGCCGGGTGTGCGGCGGCTGGCAGCGGAGGGAGCTCGACGTCCGGCGCCGCCAGGGCGACGCGCGGGCCAGGGTCGAGGCCGGCCTCGCGCAGCGCGTGCCGGTACTCGTCCTCGACGTCCGCAGACCAGGCGTCGCCGGACCAGGGCACGGGGAGCGGCTCGAGCAGGAGGAACAGGTCGGGTCGCCGCCGCAGACGCTCGTACAGTTGCGCGTACGTGCCGCAGCGGGGCCCCAGCTCCGCGACCAGGGCGGCGTGGATCCGGGTCAGCGGGACCATCGGATCGGGGTCGTTGCGGAGCAGCGTCAGGACGCGCTGCTCGATCTGGCTGACCATACGGCGGTACCCTCCTCGCGATCGGGTGCGCACGATGGTGTGGCCAGTGGGGCGAAGCCATAGCGAGGGGGGCCGGGGCGAGGGCGGGGGCGAGGGACGTGCCCGGATGAGGCGGTGAACCGAACGCTGGAGGGACTGGTGGCGAGCACGGAGTGCATCTTCTGCCGGATCGCGGCTGGGGAGATCCCGGCCAAGGTGGTGCGCGAGGACGAGCACACGATCGCGTTCCGGGACATCAACCCCCAGGCACCGACGCACGTGCTGGTGATCCCGAAGCGGCACGTGCCCGCGGTGGACGCGCTGGAGGATGAGGACGCGGAGCTGATCGGGCGCGTGGTGCTTGCG
>QGVH01000027.1 GCA_003242735.1 bacterium
TTCGATGATCGGCTCCAGGAGCCGACGGTGCTGCCGGCCAAGCTGCCCAACCTGCTGGTCAACGGCTCGAGCGGCATCGCCGTCGGCATGGCCACCAACATCCCGCCCCACAACCTGCGCGAGGTCGCGGCCGCCATCAAACACCTGGTCGCCCATCCGGACTGCTCGGTGGACGAGCTCATGCGCCACATCAAGGGTCCGGATTTCCCCACCGGCGGCTTCATCGTGGGCCTGGACGGGATCAAGGAGGCGTATCGCACCGGCCGCGGCCGGATCATCATGCGCGCGCGGATCCAGCGCGAGTCGCTCCGCAACGGCAAGGAGCAGCTCGTCGTCACCGAGCTGCCGTACGGCATCTCCAAGGCCCGCGTCGTCGAGCAGATCGCGCAGCTCGTCCGTGAGCGCAAGCTCGAGGACATCGCCGACCTGCGGGACGAGTCGGACCGCGAGGGGATGCGCGTCGTCATCGAGCTCCGGCGCGGCGCCCAGGTCCCCCGCGTGCTCACGACCCTGTTCAAGAACACCGCCCTCCAGGCGACCTTCGGCGCGATCCTGCTGGCGCTGGACAACGGCGTGCCGCGGGAGATGAACCTGAAGGAGATCCTGGAGCGCTACCGGGACCACCGGCTGGAGGTGATCCAGCGCCGCGCCCGGTTCGAACTCGAGCGTGCGCAGGCGGAGGCGCACATCACGGAAGGACTGCTGGTCGCGCTGGACAACATCGACGCCGTCATCCGCATCATCCGGCGGGCGCAGGACCGCGAGGTCGCGGCGGCGCAGTTGCGCAAGCGGTTCCGCCTCTCCGAGGCACAGGCCGGCGCGATCCTCGACATGCGCCTCGCCCGGCTCACGGCGCTGGAGCACAAGGCGCTGAAGCAGCAGCTCAAGGCCCTCGAGCGTCGCATTGCGGACCTCGAGAAGCTACTCGGCAGCCGGAAGCGCCAGCTCGCGCTGCTCGTCGCCGAGCTCGATGAGCTGGTCGAGCGCTACGGCGACGCGCGGCGCACCCGGATCGTGAAGGGCACCGCGGAGCTGCCGGTCGAGGACCTCATCGCGCAGGAGAACGTCGTCGTCACCCTCACGCACGAGGGCTACATCAACCGCGTGCCGCTCGACCTCTACCGCCGCCGCGTGCGCCGCGGCACGTCCGTGCTCCGCACGAAGAAGGGCGGCGACTTCCTCGAGCGCGCGTTCATCGCCGGCACCCGCGACACGCTGCTCGTCTTCACCCAGGACGGGCTGGCCCACGCGCTACCCGTGCACAAGGTGCCCGAGGCCAGCACCGGCCGAGGCACGCCCCTCGTCCGTGCGCTCGGTCTCGGCAAGCGCGCCGCCGTCGCGGCGATGATCCCCGTGGCCGATTTCTCCGCGGACCGGCACCTCGTGTTCCTCACCGCCGGCGGTGTGGTCAAGCGCACCACGCTCGACCAGTTCGCCGGGATCCGCGCCGGCGGCATCACCGCCATGGGCATCCGCAAGGGAGACCGCCTGCTCGACGTGCAGCTCTCGGATGGCACGAACGACGTGGTGATCGTGACGCGCCAGGGCCGCGCGATCCGTTTCCCGGAGGCGGAGATCCCCGCCGTCGGTCGGGCCGCGCAGGGCGTGCGCGGCATCAACCTGCGGGAGGGCGACCGCGCCATCGGCATGGTGGTCGTGCGCCGCGACGCCAGTCTCTGCACCATCACGGAGAACGGCTACGCCAAGCGCACGCCCATCGGCGAGTACGCGGTCCAGCGCCGCGGCGGCGTCGGCGCCGCGGCGCTCGCGGTGGACAAGCGGACCGGCCCGCTGGTGGCGGTCGAGGAGCTGCTCCCTGGCGACGAACTCATGGTCCTCACGGCCAAGGGCGCCGGTGTCCGCGTCGCGGCCGACGACCTGCCCGAGCAGCGGCGCACCAGCAAGGGCAAGCGCGTCCTCGAGCCGGAGCCCGGCGACCGCGTGGTCGAGGTCGCGCGCATCGTCGCGCAGGAGGAGGGCGGCGAGGCGAAGGGCGCGCGCAAGCGCGCCTCCCGTGCCCGGTCCGGGCAGCCCGAGCAGCTCTCGCTGATCGGCGTCGAATGAGGGGGTCAGGGGCGGGCAAGGCCGGCGGGTTCATGTGAGATGGATCTCCGATGCCGCCGGTCGCGCCCCGCCCGGGCCCTACTCGATGGCCTCCAGGAAGTGCGTGAGGGCGGTGTCGAAGGCGCCGGGCTGCTCCATGTTCGGCAGGTGCCCCGCGCCGGAGATCTGGACCAGGCGCGCATCCGGGATCCCGTCCCGGATCCGCTCCGCCTCCTCCAGCGGCGCGACCCCGTCCTCGGTACCGGCGATCACCAGCACGGGGACGTCAATGGTCGGGAGCAGCTCCGTCGAGTCTTCGCGCAGCGCCATGCCCTCGGCCGCGCGCGCAATGCTCTCCGCCGGCTGCGCCTCGATCATGCGGCGCAGCCGCTCCACCACCTCCGGCCGGGCCTGCGGCGTGCCGGGCGCGAGGAGCTTGGGGATCATGGTCTCCGCCACGGCGCCCGCACCCTTCTTCCGGACCAGCTCGGCCATCGCCTTCCTCCCCTCCCGCGCCTCGCCGCTGTCCGCGCCCGCCCGGGTGGCGCAGAGCACCAGCGCGCCCACCCGGTGCCGGTGCCGGCGCCAGAACGCGAACGCCACGTAGCCGCCCATCGACAGACCGCACAGCGTCGTGCGCTCGATGCCGAGATGGTCCAGCCAGAGGGCGAGGTCGTCCGCGAAGCGCTCCATGGTGAGCGGCCCCTCGACCGGCCCCATCTGGCTCCGGCCAAAGCCCCGCAGGTCAGGCGCGAGGAGTCGCCAGCGCCGCGGCATCCGATCGAGCTGGTCATCCCACAGCGAGCCGTCGAACGGGAAACCGTGGATGAACACCACCGTCCGCGGGCCGTGCCCCGCCTCCCGCCAATGCATGCGGATGCCGCCGACCAACGCCTGCATGTCAGCCTCCCGCCGGCGCAGCACCGCCGGCGCACCGCCTCTCCAGAACGGGACTCGTCGGGATGGTACGCAGCTCCCGCCCCGCTCCGCCCCCGCACCTGCATCGGCCGCGCCGGCCGCCGGCCTCACGAGCCACCGCGGCCGGCTCAGCCGCCCGGCCCGAAGATCCCTGTCCCACGACCGCCGGGCGACCGCTGAATCACCGCCGGACCGGGGTCCGTCGCCGTCGCCCCCGCCCGCCCGGCCCTTCCCTCACAGCCCGAGGGCCGAACGGATGATCGGATCGATCCGATCCGGCGTCCAGCGCGGCTCGAACGTCAGCTCGACCTCCGCGCTCTCCACACCCTCCAGCGCCTCCACCGCCGCCCTCGCCTGCTCTACGATCTGCGGCGCCGCAGGACACATCGGCGTGGTCAGGGACATGGTGACGTGGACGTGACCATCCGTAATGTCCACGCCGTACACCAGGCCGAGGACCACGACATCCAGATCCAGCTCCGGATCCTTGACCGCGCGGAGCGCCTTCTTCACGTCCTGCTCCGTGACCATCACGCCTCCTCGTCGCTGCGGATCGCCTCCCGTGTCGCCCCGCCCGACACCCTCGCACTGCACCTGCGTATACCCTCGCCGCGCCGATGCGGTCTGCCCCACCCCCTCCGTTGACACCGCGCCCGGCAACACACCAGCTTAGCGCCACGCACCGCACGCGCAAGCGCGGCGCAGCGCCCGGCCCGGGATGGCGAGACGGCCGGTCCCCGGAGAAACGCACCGGCCACCACGCGGCCGGACCCACGGATCCACGGTGCGGTGCACTGTCCGACACCCGTTCCGAGATTCCGGCAGCGGAGTCATGCCTCGTCCGATCCGACGCATTGCGCTCAACACCGGCGGCGGCGACGCGCCCGGCCTGAACGCAGTCATCCGCGCCGCCGTCCTGTCCGCGATCCACCGCGGCTGGGAGGTCTACGGCATCCGCAAGGGCTACGGCGGCCTCCTCGGCGAAGACGGCATCGTCCGGCTCGACCGCGAGTCCGTCCGCGGCATCACGCACCTGGGCGGCACGATCCTGGGCACCACCAACCGCGGCAACCCGTTCGAGTGGCCGCTCGACACGCCGGACGGCATCACCGTCCAGGACCGCTCCGACGAGGTCATCGCCGCGTTCAACGCCCACGGCTTCGACGCCCTCATCGCCATCGGCGGCGACGGGTCGCTGCACATCGCCAACCGCCTCGCCGCCAAGGGGCTGCCCGTCGTCGGCGTGCCCAAGACCATCGACAACGACCTCGCCTGCACCCAGGTCACCTTCGGCTTCCACACCGCCGTCCAGACCGCGACGGACGCCATCGACAAGCTCCACTCCACCGCCCAGAGCCACGAGCGCGTCTTCGTCGTCGAGGTCATGGGCCGCCACACCGGCTGGATCGCGCTGCACTCCGGCGTCGCCGGCTCCGCGGATGTCATCCTGATCCCGGAGATCCCCTACGACATCGAGAAGGTCTGCGAGAAGATCGAGGAGCGCTACACGGACGGGAAACGGTTCGCCATCATCGTCGCCGCCGAGGGCGCCGTCCCGCGGGACGGCGAGGCGGTCTACATCGAACCGGCGCGACCGGGCCGCCCCGCCCGCCTCGGCGGCATTGCAGAGCGCCTTGCCGCCCAGATCCAGGAACGCACCGGCCACGAGACCCGCTCCCTCGTCCTCGGCCATCTCCAGCGCGGCGGCTCGCCCACCGCTTACGACCGGCTCATCGCCCTCCGCTTCGGCGCCGCGGCCGTGCGCCTGGTCGCCGAGCACCGCTTCGGCACCATGGTCGCCCTCGACCCGCCCACGGTCCGCGCCGTCCCGCTGGAGGACGCGGTCCGCGGGTTGAAGCGCGTGCCGCTCGACTCGGACATCATCGAGACGGCCCGCGACCTCGGCATCTCCTTCGGCGACTGACCCTTGCCGCAGGTCGCGGCCGCGCCGTAGACTGGGCACGTTCCCCGGACCGACATCTCCCTGGAGGTTCGTCAGCCATGCACCGCCTCCGCACGGCGTTCGTCCTGGCCTTCTTCGCCCTGACGGCCGCGAGTCCCGGTCACGCCCAGCCGGCGGCGCGCGCGGCCGCCAGCACGTTCGAGCTGAGCGTCGCCAACATCATGCGCGGGCCGGAGCACGTCGGCTCGCCGCCCACCGCCATCCGGTGGACCGACGACAGCCGCTGGATCTACTTCCGCTGGAAGCCGGGCGGCCGGCCGTGGCACGAGGAACCCGCGCTCTACCGCGTCCCCGCCTCCGGCGGCACCCCCGAGCGCCTCTCGGACGAGGCCGCGGACTCCCTCGGCGTTCTCCTCGCCACCGGCGACATCTCGCCGGATGAACGCTGGCGCGTCGTCGCCTACGAGGGCGACCTCTGGCTCATCGACCGGCGCTCCCTCGCCGTGCGCCGCCTCACCCACACGCGCACGGCCGAGTCCAACCCCGTCTTCGGCCACGACGGCCGGACCATCTACTTCGTTCAGGAGAACAACGTCTTCTCCATGTCCCTGGACGGCGGGTCGGTCCGCCAGCTCACCGACATCCGCGCCGGCTCGCCGCCGGAAGAACGCCAGGCCGCAGGCCAGCGTCGGTTCCTCGAGGAGCAGCAGAAAGAGCTCTTCGAGCACATCCGGCGCGAGGTCGAGCGCCGCGACGAGATGCGCCGCCGCCGCGAGGCCCGCGAGGCGCGCAACGTGAAGACCGTCTACATCTCGCCCGAGGAGCGCGTCCAGGCGATCGCGCCGGAGCCCGGCGGCCGCTACGCGGTCCTGCACGTCTACAAGCCGGCACGCGATGCGCGCCGCACCATCGTCCCGGACTACGTCACCGCGTCCGGCTACACGGAGAACGTCGACGCGCGCGCCAAGGTCGGCGACGCCCAGTCCGAGGCCCGGCTCGGCCTCGTGGACCTCTCGACCGGCGACGTCCGCTGGCTGGAGCTGGGAACCGCGACGGCCGCCTCACAGCCCGCGGACAGCACGACCCGCGCCCGCAGCGCGAAGCCCCGGCTCGCGGCCGCCCGCTTCCTCGGCTGGAACCGCGATGGCACTCTCGGCCTGATCGGCGCCGTCAGCTACGACTTCAAGGACCAGTGGCTGCACGTGCTGGATGCGGCGACGGGCGAAGTGCGCATCGTGGCGCACGACCACGATGACGCATGGATCGGCGGGCCGTGCGCGGACTGGACCGACTTCGGGTGCGCAGGCTGGATGCCGGACGGCAAGAGCATCTACTTCCTGAGCGAGCGCGACGGCTACTCGCACCTCTACACCGTCGCCGCCACGGGCGGCGAGGCGCGCCAGCTCACGCGCGGCCAGTGGGAGGTGAAGTCCGTCTCCATCTCACCGGACCGCCGGTACTTCTATCTCACCACCTCCGAGGGTTCTCCGTTCGAGGAGCACTTCTGGCGCGCGGAGCTGGACGGCAGCCGCCGCACCCGCATCACCACGCGCCCAGGGTTCCACGACGTGACCGTCTCGCCCGACGGCCGCCGGCTCGCCATCGTCCACTCCTACTCGAACCGGCCGCCCGAGCTGTTCGTCGCGGAAAACCGGCCGGGCGCGGAGATGCGCCGCGTCACCGTCTCACCTACGGAGGAGTGGAGCTCCTTCGGCTGGATCGACCCGGAGATCGTCTGGTTCGAGGCCCGGGACGGCGTGAAGGTGCCGGCGCGCATCTACCGGCCGCGCGACCTCGGCGCGGAGCCGCACGGCGGCGCCGTCATCTTCGTCCACGGCGCGGGCTACCTGCACAACGTCCACAAGGGGTGGTCCACGTACTACCGCGAGTACATGTTCCACCACCTGCTCGCGGCCCGCGGCTTCACCGTGCTGGACATCGACTACCGCGGCTCGGCCGGCTACGGCCGCGACTGGCGCACCGCCATCTACCGCCACATGGGCGGCAAGGACCTCAGCGACCAGGTGGACGGCGCCCGCTACCTCGTCCAGCACGAGGGTGTGGACCCGGAGCGCATCGGCATCTACGGCGGCTCGTACGGCGGCTTCATCACGCTCATGGCGCTGTTCACCGAGGCCAAGACGTTCGCCGCGGGCGCCGCGCTCCGCGCCGTGACCGACTGGGCCCATTACAATCACTGGTACACCCAGCGCATCCTCAACCTGCCGCACGAGGACACCCTCGCGTACCGCAGGTCCTCGCCCATCTACTTCGCCGAGGGCCTGGAGGACCCGCTCCTGATCGCGCACGGGATGGTGGACACCAACGTCCACTTCCAAGATGTCGTCCGCCTGGCCCAACGCCTGATCGAGCTCGGCAAGACGAACTGGGAGATGGCGATCTATCCGGTCGAGGATCACGGCTTCGTCGAGCCCAGCTCCTGGACCGACCAGTACCGCCGCATCCTCGAGCTGTTCGAGCGGCACCTCACCCGACCACGGACGGCATCACAGGAGTAGGGCGCAACCCGACCCGTGAGTGGGAGGACTCCGATGCTGGACGCCTGGCGCCGGATCAGGATCCCCGCCCTCGCCCTCGCCCCGGCCCTGGCCGGCATCATCGGCTGCGGTGCCGATGCCAGCCCCATCCGCATCGCCATCGCCGGCCCCGTCGGGCAGGTCACCGGCCACTCGATGCGGCTCGCCGCCGAGCTGGCCGTGGACGAGATCAACCGCGCCGGCGGCGTGCGCGGACGCCTCATCGAGCTCGTCGTCCGGGACGACGAGGCCAGCCCCGAACGCGCCATCGAGATCGCCGCCGAGCTGCGCGACGACCCGAGCATCGTCGCCGTCGTCGGCCACATCAACTCCGCCGCCACGCTCGCCGCCGCCAAGATCTACAACGACGACGAGCGGGGCGTCGTCGCCATCTCGCCGGCGTCGAGCAGCCCGCTCCTCACCGACGCCGGGCCCTGGATCTTCCGGGTCTGCCCGAGCGACCTGCTGCACGGGCCCGCGCTCGCGCGCTGGGCCTACGAGCGGCTCGGCGTGCGCAAGGTCGCCGCGCTCTACGCCAACGACGACTACGGCCGCGGCGTCGTCGAGAACTTCGGCGCCGCCTTCGTCGCCGCCGGCGGGCAGCTCCTCTCCCAGGATCCGTACCTGCCTGACATGCTCGAAGACTCCAACGCCGTCGACCCGTACCTCGAACGCGCAATCCGCGACGGCATGGAAGCCCTCGTGATCGCCGGCCAGGCCGAGGCCGCAGCGCGCATCATCGCCGCCGCCCGCCGCCTCGGCTACAACGGCCCGGTCATCGGACCGGACGGCCTCACCAACCTCCGTGATGCCGGCCCCATCGCCGAGGGCGTCTACATCAGCTCCGCGTTCCTCCCCGACCGGCGCGATCCCGCCGCCCAGGCGTTCGTCCGCGCCTACCAGGAGCGCTACCGCGAGCTGCCCGACCACCGCGGCGCCATGACCTACGACGCGATCCGCCTCCTCGCCCGCGCCATCGGACAGGTCGGCACCGACCGCACCGCGATCCGCGACTACCTCGCCGACGTGGGCCGGAAACCGGACAACCCACCCTTCGAGGGCGTCTCCGGCACCATCCGTTTCGACGAGAACGGGGACGTCTCCGGCAAGGAGGTCACCATCGGCGTCGTACGGGCAGGACGCCTCGTCACCGCCGAGGGCTGACGGGTGTCGTAAACACGACGAGTACGCGCACGACCCCGTGCACGTACTCGCCTTTCTCACCGCGCCGCGGACGCGCCCCCGGACCCGTCAGCCCCGCAGCACCTTCGCCGCGTACCCGTTGTCCGGGTTGCCGCCGCGCGCCAACACACGGTCCACCGTGCCCGGCCCACGGTTGTACGCCGTCAGCGCGAGCCGGATGTCCCCGTTGTACTTGTCCAGCAGGTAGCGGAGGTACTTGAACCCGACCCTCAGGTTCGTCCGCGTGTCGAACAGATCGTTCCGGGTCGTGCCCGGCTCGATCCAGCGCGCCGTGGACGGCAGCACCTGCGCGTACCCGATCGCGCCCGCGTGCGACACCACCGTCCGACGGAAGCTGGACTCCGTACGCACCAGACCGAACGCCACCTTCGGATCGATGCCGTACTCCCGCGCCGCAGCGTAGATCTCGCGGGCGAGAGGGACCGAAACACCGTACTGGCGCGCGTAACGCTCCACGACCGCAGCGTCACGCTCACGAGCCGGTGCCGCCTCGGACGCCCCGGACTCCGCCGGCGGCGCCATCGGCGCCGCCATCGCGACCTGCTGCACCTGCGCCGCCGCCGCGGTCCGCTCCAGGTCCCGCGGCTCGCCCCGCACCAGCATCCCCGTGGCCGGCGCCACCAGCACCAGCCCCATGACGAACATCGTGGCCGGCCGCCGCACTCGGTCGTACAGCGCCCCGACCTCTGGGAATCGACGCAGCATCGCGTCACCCTCCCTTCGGTTTCTAGGGTTTTGTTCTCGAGTGCGCCGCGCGCCTCCTCTACGCACGCGGCCCGGGCATGCACGGCCTCGAACCGCACAGCCCCGGCGGTCGGTCGACCGCCCATCTCCCCCTGCTACCCCCCGGAGCCCCGGGGTTCCATACTAAGTTGTTGCCAGATAAAGAGTTACAAGATTTCCGATGGGGCGGATCCGGCGTTTGTCAAGGCCTTGACAGGAGCCCCCGCGGCCGCGGCCCGGGAGAGGGCCGGCTGCGGCCGCGGGGGCGAGCGGCGAGACTCAGCGCACGTCGAGGGAGACGACCTCGGAGGAGCCGGCCCTCAGCGTGACCTGACGCCGGGCACGCTGCGTGCCTTCCCGGTCGGCGGCGATGATGGTGATGGTGGTCGTGGCCGGCCGGCTGATGACGAATCGGGTCTCGCTGTGGGCGCCCACGTTGCCGAGGAGGCGGGGTCCCGTGCCGTCGTCGTAGGAGACGGTCAAGGGGAAGTCGTTCGGGTTCCTGACCTCGAGCCCGTAGGTGGGTCCGAGCTCGCTCTCGATGGAGACACCGCGGCCGCACGTCGTGCCGCTGAGCACGAGCGCGGCGAGCAGGACCAGCACTGGGCGGACGATTCGTGTCATCGCTACCTCTCCGGTCGAAACGGACGACCCTGATGCGCCATGGGCCGGTGCGCTACCACGGTAGCGCTCACCGCCCGGCCGGGGCAAGCGGTGCGAGCCGCACACGGTCCAGTGCGTGGCCGGCCTGCGTGCAGGAGCGTCGACCCGGACGCCACTCTTCTCCGTCGAGGGGGGGCCCCCGACGTCGCCGAGACGTCGGCGCACGTGATCACGGCGCGCGCCACTCCGGCGCCCTGAAGCGCTGGCCGGTCACGTTCACCGACGCGTCTGAGGCGAGCCACAGGAACACGCCGGTCAGCTCGGCGGGCGGACGCTGCTGCGCGGGATCCTCGTCGGGGCGCGCCGCCTGACGCATGCGTGTCCGCATTACCCCTGGATCCACGGCGTTGACGCGGATGCCCGCGTCCCTCTCCTCGAGCGCCAGGTTGTAGGTCAGCGCCTCGATCGCCCACTTGCTGATGGCGTACGCGCCCCGATTCGCCCGCGCCACATTGCCGACGCTGGACGTGACATTGATGATGGAGCCGTTCCCGGCGCTGCGCATCCCGGGCAGCACCGCCTGGATGGCGATCAGTGCGCCCGTGACGTTCACGTCCAGCACCTCTCGCCACGTGGGAATCGGGTACTGGGCGAGCGGCACGAGTTCGCCGAGGATCGCTGCATTGTTGATGAGCACGTTCACCGGGCCCCAGCGTCCCTCGGCCGCTTGCACCAGTTCATTGATCGCGCGCTCGTCGCGCACGTCGGCCGCGCGCCACACGACCTCCGCGCCGCTGGCGACGAGGGACTCCGCCACCGCTGCCACGTCCGCCTCGCCGCGCGCGCACAGCGCGACGCGGGCTCCACCGCGTGCGAACGTCTCCGCGAGCGCCTTCCCCAACCCGTGTGATGCGCCCGTGATCAGCACGACCTTTCCGCTCACGTCCGGTTCACCGGCCATCGGCTCCTCCCACCGGGATCGAAGGATCGACACTGTCGCAGCGCCTGCCGCCGCCCCGCGCGACAAGATCCATCGCCGTGAGTTCACGGCGCGGGGCACGTTTCGGCGCACGGCACAATGTACGTCCGTCTCGGCCGCCGGCCCACGGCTTGCACCCCCACCGCGTTGAGACATCGTGTCTTCGGAGGGGAACCACGGGTGGAGGTGGATCGCATGAGCAGGATCACCGCGCTCGCCGTCGCCACGATCTTCGCGCTCGGCGCCTGCCGCAGCGCCGAGATCGAGCCTGGTCCCACCGTGCAGCCGGCGCCGCTCCGCAGCGCCAACCTCATCCCCAGCGGCACGATCATGAACGTGCGGCTCAACGAAACGCTGCACGCGAGGCGCACCGAGGTCGGCGAGCGCTTCACTGCGACGGTGATCACGCCCCTCGTGACCACGGATGGCCGGACCGTCGTCCCTGCCGGCTCGGTGGTCAGCGGCGTCGTCACGGGCGTCGACCCGTCCACGCGGCCCGGCGACATCGCCGCGATCCGCGTCAACTTCGATCGCCTCCGGATCGGCGACCGGAGCTACCCGTTCACGGCGGAAGTGATCGAGACGAAGCCGCGGCTGACGCCTGACGAGAGCCGCATCCTCGAGCGCGCCGCCGTCGGCGCCGCGGCGGGCGCTGTGCTCGGCGCGATCATCACCGGCGGCGATCTGGAGGGGATCCTCGTGGGCGGCGCGCTGGGCGCGGGCGCCGGCACCATCATTTCGCTCGGTCTGGGCGACCTCGAGCCCGAGCTCGATAAAGGCTCGGTGCTGACGCTCCGGACCACGCGCAACGTCCAGCTCCGGTAGGGCGCCGTGCCGGGGCCGTACGATCCGTACCGCCGGCCGCAGGACGTGGGCAGCGAGTCGCCCGCGTCGCTCGAGGCCAAGCGGCAGGGCGCGGCGGGGGCGCGCGGCGGGCCGCAGGAGGCTCGCACCCGGCCGCGCACGCCGAAGCAGCCGGCGCAAACCTCCGGCCGGCGTGCCGCCCGCCATCAGCAGCCGCGGGCACAGCGAAAGCACTTCACGCGGGCCGAGAACCCATCCAGGCAGGGGCGGGGCGAGCCGAACCTGGAACGGGTGAAGCAGCGCTCGCGGCTGCGCGGACTGGGTAACCATCCTCCGCCGCGGCAGACGCCGCCCGCGTGACGGAAACGCCGGGCAACGAGAACGCCTCGCCCCGCATCCGCGACGACCCGTCGCGGATGCGGGGCGAGGCGCCGGCCGCCGGAACCCGGTGTCTCAATCCGGGAACGTCACCGTCCTCGCGGTCTCCTCATCGGCGGGCCGTCCGGTCGTCAGCTCGATGATCGCCCGCATCTCCGCGCCCATCCTGCGCAGCCGGTCCAGGACGGCGAGGATGTGGGCGTACTCGAAGTACGCGTTGATCGCGTCCTCGGCGGCGGGATGCTGCTCGAGGATGCACCGGTCCATGCGTTGGCGTGCATCCTCGAGCACCAGCTCGAGCGCTTCCTCCAACCGCTGCTGCTCCGCCAGCGTGGTGATGCTCAGATCGCCCTGCAACTCGGGCAGCAGCGCCTCGAGCGTCTCGATCACCCTCGGCGGCGCGCACACCCGGCCGCCCTCGGCGTGTGCGTGTTCCTCCAGCAACCGGCCCGCGCTCGCGGTGAGGGCAGCGAGTTCCTCGAAGTCGCACTTCAGGATCATGGGACCCGCCTCCATCACGGTCGGTCGCAGCCGCACCGCCGCACTCCCATCACCCAATACCGGCGTCACGGGGCCACGTTCCTGCTTCCTCCGTCCGTAGCCAGAGCCGGGCCAGGAACACGCCGGCCACGATGTCGTACGCGGTGTGCGCCAGGATCGCGGGCAGCAGGCTCCTCGTCATGATCAACGGCAGGGCCAGGCCGAAGCCCAGGATCCCCGCGCGAAGCATCCCCGGCGTCTGCTGGTAGCCGTGCAGGAAGCCGAACACCAGCGAGCTCAGCACCGCAGCGAACCAGGCCGAGCCGAGCGCCGTCTCCAGCGCCGGGATCAGGAAGCCGCGGAACACCAGCTCCTCCGTGACCCCTGCCGTGGCGGAGAGCGCAGCGAACGCCAGCCGCTCCGCCCCGCTCCGTGGGAGGAGACGCAGCAGCATGGGGCTCTCGCAGACGCCCAGCGCCCGGCTCAGCGCGAGGAGCAGCAAGCCGCCCGCGGTCACGCCCACCGTCCACGAGAGGAGCGGGCCCGGCGGGATCGCCCTGAGGCCCAGCGCCGCCGGGGAAAAGCCGCTGGTCACCGCGGCCAGTAGGACGAGCCCTGCCAGCATCCACAGCGCCGCGGCCGAGCTCGCGTAGATCGCGATCCGCGGGACTTCGGCCGGCAAGGCCTCGAGCTGCCGGCCCTGGGCCGCCAAGGCCACCGGCAAGAGCGTCAGCAGGGACACCACCGCCGCCCTCGCCGGCCAGCGCAACCCGCTCGCCGCGATCCAGACCAGCGCGGCCGCGAGGACGACGGCGGCAACGCCGAGGAGCCTGTTCAGGCGCGAGGTATCGGAGATGGTTCCCTCGATGCCGATGTCAGCCGTTCTCGGGAGGTGCGTCACCGCGACGCGTGGCCGGCTCGTCCCGGCCGGACGCCACGGCGGCCTGCCGGCCCGGTCCGATCGGGATCAAGATAGCGGCGCCCCTGTCCGCCCCAAAGCCCGGTCCCGCCGGCCGTCCAGCACCGCGCGCGCCCGGGGCGCCGCCCCGACCAGCACCGCCGCGAGCGCGAAGCCGGCCACGACGTCCGTCGCGTAATGGAACCCGCCGTACACCGCGCCGGCGGCCAGGCCGAGCGTGAGCACGGCCACGACGGGCAGCAGTCGCGGCAGGAACCGCGCGACCAGGATCGTCTGCGTGGCGGCCACCGCGACGTGCGAGGACGGAAACGCCGCGCCCTGGGCCGAGCCCGCCTCCAGCACCAGATGCGCCAGACGGTACAGAGGTCCGGCTTCCAACCCCCCACCGGGCGGCGGGAAGATGTACCGCGGCCCCTGGACCGGGAAGTAGATGAAGAACAGGTAGCTCACGAAGAACGTGAGCATCAGAGGGAACAGCATCTCGTGGAAGTGCGAACGCCGGCCGGCCACGTACAGCAGGAGCGGGGGGCCGTAGATGATGGCGTAATAAGAGAGATAGGCGGCGTGCAACGGCTCGGACAGCGCCAGGTACGGCAGCGCCGCCGCCAGCGCACGGCTGGGCTGGCCGCCGAAGAGCGTCTCCTCCCAGCGCATCACGAGCGCGTCGAAGTACGTGCCGGCGTACACCGCACGGTTCAGCACCGCGAGCTCCGTGTACAGCGCCGGCAACACGAGCAGGGCGTACCAGTCGGAGACGACGACGGCGAGGCGAGGCCACCGGCGCGAGGCCGCCGCCAACGCAGGCGCCAACGCCCGCGAGCGTAGCGCGGCAGCGGCCGCCAGCGCGTGCACCAGCGCGAGCACGGGCCACAGCGCCGGCCTCGCCGGGCCTGCGAGCGCCAGGCCCGAGACGAGCATGTACAGCGCGAACAGCCGGTCCAGCGCGCGGGGTCCGGCTCTGACGGCGTGATCGGTCACCGGATCGGCTTCGTGCCCGGCACGCGACGCGGAGTCGCGCTCGGCACCGGGCTCGGCTCGGCGCTCCAGCGGTGATGCGCCCGGCGAGCCGGCGGGGTGCTCCACCGCCCCTGCCCTCGCCCCCACCCCGGCCCCTTCTCCGCTCACAGCAGCTTCTCGTAGATACGGTACGTCTTGTACACCTTCCCGCCGACCCGCTCGACCCCCCGCCGCATGTCCCAGTTGTCCTCGAGGATCCACGAGCACTCGCCCTGCCTGTAGCCGAGCTGGACCGCCTCCTCCCAGATCCGCACGATCATCATCGCGTCCAGCCCGCGGTGCCGGTAGCCCGGCCGAACGCCCAGGGTCAGCACCCGCGCCGTGTCGATCTTCCGCCGGTACCACAGGAACTTGAACACGCCGAACGGGAACAACCGCCCGTTCAACCGCTTTAGCACCTGGTGGTAATCCGGCAGCGTCAGGGCGAACCCCACCGCCCGCCCGTCCACCTCCGCGATCACGCACAGCCGCGGCTCGACCACCGGCCGGAGCGACTTCGCCAGATGAGCGAACTCCGCCTCCGTCATCGGGACGAAGCCCCAGTTCCGCTCCCAGGCGCTGTGGTAGACGTCCTGGATCGCCCGGACCTCCTCGTCGAAGCGCCGCAGGTCCAGACTCCGCACCACCACTCCTTCCGACCGCTGCAGCCGCGCGATCCGCCGCAGCATCCGCTCCGGCGGCCGCTCCCCCGTCAGCCAGTACGCCACCAGGTCCTTGGCCCGCGTGTACCCCGCGCCTTCCAGCAGCGCCGCGTAGTACGGCGGCGTGTGCGCCATCATGATGCACGGCGGGCGGTCGAACCCGTCGATCAACACCCCCGGCGAGAAAAACTCGTCGTTGGTGGACAGGTTCATGGGGCCCACGGCACGATCCAGCCCCCGCGCACGCAGCCACTCCTCCGCCGCGGCGAGCAGCGCCGCCGCCACCTGGGCGTCATTGACGGTCTCGAACAGGCCGAAGAAGCCCGTCCGATCACCGTGGAACTCGTTGTAGCGATGATTCGCGATCGCCGCGATCCGGCCCACCGGCTCGCCGCCCCGCCAGGCGAGGAAGCAGGCCACCTCGGCATGCGCATGGAACGGATGCCGGGGGTCCAGGACTTTCTTCTGGTCCGAGAGCAGCGGCGGCACCCACGCGGGATCGGACGCGTAGATGCGCCAGGGGAGCTTCAGGAAGATGCCCAGCTCACGACGGCCCCGCACCCGCTCCACCCACAGCCCCGCCGCCTCGCCGACGCCCCGCGCATCCCCCTCCGGCGGCGCGGTGGCCGGCGTCGGGGCCTGTCTCATATCACCGCCATCCTCTTGCCCACGCGGGCGAAGGCGTCCAGGACGAAGTCGATGTGCTCGTCGGTGTGCGTCGCCATAAGGCTGATCCGCAGCCGGCACGAGTTCTCCGGCACCGCCGGAGGCATCACCGGGTTGGTGAAGACCCCCTGATCGAACAGCTCCTTCCAGAACTTGAACGTCTCTTCCACCTGCCCGATCAGCACCGGGATCACCGGCGTCTCGCTCGCGCCGATGTCGTAACCGAGGGAACGCAGCCCCTCCTGCATCCGCCGCGTGTTCCTCCACAGCGCTTCGCGCCGCTCCGGCTCCTCCTCGATCACCTCCAAAGCGGCCAGCACCGTGGCGACCGAGGCCGGCGGCATGCTCGCGCTGAAGATCAGCGAGCGCGCATGGTGCTTCAGGTAGTGGATCACGGGTTCCGGGCCGGCGATCACCCCGCCGATCGACGCCAGCGACTTCGAGAACGTCGCCATGATCAGCGAGACCTTGTCTTCCAGATGGAAGTGCTGCGCCGTGCCCCCACCCCGCTCGCCCAGCACGCCGAACGCGTGCGCGTCGTCCACCATCACCTCGGCGCCGTAGAACTCCGCCAGCGCCACGATCCGAGGTAGGTCGGCGATGTCGCCTTCCATCGAGAAGATGCCGTCCGTGACGATGAGCTTGCCCGCGTCCGGCGGCGCGCTGGCCAGCATGCGCTCCAGCGCCTCCATGTCGCCGTGCGGATAGCGGAGCACCGTGCCGTAGGACAGGCGCGCCCCGTCCACGATGCTCGCGTGGTTCAGCTTGTCCAGGAACAAGTAATCATCGCGGCCGACCAGCGTCGCGATGACTCCCAGGTTCGTCTGGTAACCCGTGCTGAACACCAGCGCGGCTTCCTGACCCAGGAAGCGCGCCAGCCGCTCTTCGAGCTGCTCGTGCAGATCCAGCGTGCCGTTCAGGAACCTGCTGCCCGTGCAGCCGCTACCATAGCGCTTCAGCGCCGCTTCCGCCGCGGCCAGCACCTTCGGGTGATGCGTCAGGCCCAGGTAGTTGTTGGAGCCCACCATCACCTTGCGCTGGCCGTGGATGATGACCTCGGTGTCGTACGACGCTTCGATCGGCAGGAAATACGGATAGTACCCGGCTGCCTGAACCTCCCGGGCACGCGTGAATCGATGGCACTTGTCGAAGAGGCCCAATGCGACTCTCCGTCCTATAGCCAACCCGCGGCGCGATACCACGCCGCCGTATCGGCAAGCCCCTGGGGCAACGGGGTCCGGGCCTCGAACCCGAGATCCCGTCGCGCCGACTCCGTCTCACACAACCAGCCGGGAGCCAGCAGCTCCCTGGCCTTGTCACGGTTGAAGATGGTCGCCCGCCCGACCGCCGCCGCCGACCATTCGCTCAGCGCCGCCGCCACCCGCACCAGCCCGGCCGGAACCGGAACCAACCGCGCCCGCCGCCCCACCGCTCGGGCGACCTCCGTGACCAGCTCCGTCCATGCGTACGGCCGGGGATCGGCAATGTGGTAAACCCCGGCCGCAGCCGGCGCCGTCGCCCCCCGAATCAATGCCTCCGCCAGGTCCGCCACGTGAACGAGCTGGAGCCGCCGCTCGCCCCCCGTCGGAACCGGCAGGACCCCCCGCGCCGCGAGCCGGAAGAACGTCAACAGGTCCCGGTCCCGCGGGCCGTACACGGCCGGCGCCCGCAACACCACCACCTCCACCCCCTCCTCCGCCGCCTCCCGACACGCCTCCTCCCCCGCCAGCTTGCTCCGCCCGTACGCCGTCAGCGGCCGCGGCGTTTCAGCCGCCGTCACCGGCCTGCCATCCACACTCGGCCCCACCGCCGCCAGCGAGCTCAGGTACACCACCCGCCGCGGCGGACGCCGGGCCGACCGCACCGCCTCCAGCAACACCCGCGTGCCCACCGCGTTCGCACGGAGGTACTCCGCCTCCGTCCGCGCCCGCGTCACCGCCGCGAGGTGCAGGACCACCTCCACACCCTCCACCGCGCGCGCCACCGCCTCACGGTCCTCCAGCCCGGCCCCCACCACCAGCTCCGCCCCCACCGCCTTCAACCGCGCCGTATCACTCCCCGGACGAACCAACGCCCGGATCCTCGCGCCGCGAGCGGCCAGCGCCTCGAGCAGATGCCCGCCGACGAAGCCGGTCGCCCCCGTTACCAGGACCGGGCTCTCTCCCCCCAGGGGTGACGCCTCCAAGCTGTTGCCGAGTCCCGAAAAAGGCAATGCTCCGCTGTGACCGGGTCCGGGCGACTTCCCAAAACAACCAGGAGGCGGGCGGCGACGCTCCGAATCGCGGTGATCAGCGCATTGTACGCAACCCCCGGCCACACGGTCAAGCGGCGGGCCGAACCGGGACAGAACAGCACCCGGCCCTCAGGCCCGCGCCGCCGCCAGCGCCGCCTCCACCACCCCGAGCGCGTGCTCGAGCTGCGCCTCCGTGATCACCAGCGGCGGCGTGAACGCGAGCACGTTCGCGGCCGGCCCCTCCGTCAACAACAACACGCCCTCCCGCAGCGCCGCATCCGCCACTCGCCGCGCCAGCGCCGTGGCCGGCCGCCGCGTCGCCCGATCCTCGACCAGCTCCACCCCCTGCAGCAACCCCAGCCCACGCACCTCGCCCACGCTCGGAAAGCGGTCGGCCCACGCATCGAGCCGCTCACGGAGCCAGGAGCCCAGCGTCGCTGCACGGTGGACCAGACCACGCTCCTCGATCTCCGCGAGCTGCGCCAGCGCCGCCGCGCACGCGGCAGGGTTGCCCAGGAACGTGCTCGTGTGCACCGCCTCGCCCGTCGAAGGTGGCCATGCGCTCATCACCTCCGGCGTGCCGATCGCCGCGCTCAGCGGGACCATCCCCGTCAGCGCCTTGCCCACCACCAGCACGTCCGGAACCACGCCCGCGTGCTCGCACGCGAACCAGCGGCCGGTCCGGCCGAACCCGGTATACACCTCGTCGAAGATCAGGACCAGCCCGCGCTCGTCCGCCAGCTCGCGCAGCCCGGCGAGGAACCCCGGCGGCGGCACCACGAAGCCGCCCCGCCCCTGCACCGGCTCGATCAGCACGGCCCCGATGGGCACGTCCGATGCGGCCGCCTCGTCCACGATCCGCGCCGCGATCTCCAGCGCGGTCCGGCAGACCACCTCCGGCTCCGCGGCGGATCCCAGGGCCGCCGCGCCTCCGCCCACCGCCGCATGGACCTGCTCGGCCCACCGGTAGACGTACGGGTACGGCGCGAATCGGACGCCACGGTAGAGCTGCGCGCGGAACGGCTCCCGGAACTCGGGACGCCACGTGGTCGCCAACGCGCCGTACGTCAGGCCGTGGTACGCCCCCGTGAACGCCAGCACGCCGGGCTTGCCCGTGCGCATCACCGCCGTCTTCAGCGCGGCCTCGACGGCCTCCGCGCCCGCGCTGGCCAGGATCGTCACGCCCAACTCGCCCGGCGCCAGCTCCTTCAGCCGCTCCAGCAACGCCACTTTCACATCGGCGGGATGCACGTCGCCCAACGCGTGCGGCAGCCGCTCCGCCTGTCGCGCCAGCGCCCGCACGACGCGCTCGTTCGCGTGACCCGCGGCGGCCACCGAGAAACCCGCCGTCAGGTCCACGTACACGTTCCCATCCGCATCCCGCACGTTCGCGCCGGACGCCTCCACCCAGAAGATCGGGCCGGTATCCGAGAGCTGGGTGATGTTGGGCGACTCCACGGCAGCGAGCCGCTGCGCCAGAGCGCGCGATGCCGGCCCAGGCACCGCCGTGACCATGCGCGGCAACTGCTCACCGAACGGTGCGCTCAACGGCGACCTCCTCCACCGTGCCGGCACTCGTTGCCCACGTGTCAGGGCTCCGCACGCTCCATGGAGCGCGAGCGGACGATGCCCCCCGACGCGACGACATCCCGCCTCGCGGACGCAAACGCTCCCCCGGGCTCACACTCACCGGCGCAGCACCCGCATCGCGCCGATCACGCCCACCGCAACGCCGGCCAGCGCGGCCGCCACGAGGAGCACTCCGCGCCGCTGGTTCCTCACCATCCCGAGCGCGGCGCCGTACCCCTCGACCGCAGCGACGTCCTCGGCCTCCGCCTCTCGTGCTGCTGCGGAGCCGGCCGCCTCGTGCTCATCCGCCGCCGTGCCGGCCGGCGCGACGTTCTGCTCCCGGCCGCACGCAACGCACTCGGCCGCGCCCTCCGCGCGCGCCGAGCGGGTCATGAACACCAGCTCCCCGCCGCACGCGGCGCAACGCTCGCCCGCGGGCAGCGGCCGCAGCGCCGCATAGAGCGCGCGGCGGGAGATGTCGAGCTCCGCCGCGATCTCGCCCACCGAGGCGTCCGTCTCCCAGTACAGCCGGCTCACCTCGTCGGCGAGCCGCTCCTCGTCCATGGACATTCGTCCGGCCTCCTCGCTCCGGGCAGTCACGGGTTGCCAACTTAGCCCACTCGCCGCCGCGCGACCAGCGGCAACCGCGCGGCCGTCGCCACCGCGGTCGGAGGCTCGCCGGCTGGGCGCGTGGCGCAGGAACACGGGGCACACCCGTTGCTCCGATCGGGCGTCGTGGAACCTCGAGAGACCGACGGCCGTACTGCGCACGCGATGGAGCGTAGACCCCGTACTCCGCGCATCGTGTGGGTCGTGCCCGCCCTCGCGCTGGCGGTGGGCGCAGCCGCGTGCACCGGCGACGACGCCGGCGGCGTCATGCGCGCAGGCAGCGCCGAGGGCCTCGTGTGGCGGCTCGGTCCCCCGGCTTCCGCGGCCTCCGAGGACACCGCCGCCGCGACCGCCCGGCCGGACGAGATCTACTACGACCTCACGGCCTACGAGTGGTACCGCCGCGGAGAGCCGCTCATTGCCGGCGACCTCGCGTTCCAGCCGGACGGCGTGCCGCTCCCCGTTTCCTTCGACTCGCTCCGCCGCGCCGGGAACTACCAGGGCGTGGACTACTACGTGCGGCGCGACCTGTCCGGGTCGCACGACACGCTCTTCGTCCCCGTCTTCGACGACTACTGGCAGCCGTTCCTGCCCGTCGGCCCGGCGCCGGCCGCGAATCCCGCAGCACGACCGCAGCCAGCGTCCAGCGGCCCGTGACCGCGAGCGCCGCGGCGGCGCGTACGCCGTGCGCCCGTACGCACCGGCTCCGCCGCCGGCTCGGCTCATTGCGTTCCAGTTCGCCCCGAGCGTGGCGGCCGGACGCGCGGCCGGTTATCATGGCGGCATGCCCCGGATCTACACCCGCACCGGTGACCGCGGCGAGACAGGCCTGTTCGGCGGCGGACGCGTGCCCAAGTCGCACGCCCGCGTCGAGGCCTACGGCGCGGTGGACGAGCTCAACTCGGTGATCGGCTGGGCCATCGCCGTCCAGGAAGACGACGACATCCGCCGCAAGCTCATCTCCATCCAGCCCGACCTGTTCACGCTGGGCGCACACCTGGCCACACCGCCGGCGAAGGACCGGCGCCGGCGGCCCGCGCTGCCGGAGCTCGGCCCGGGCCGCGTCGCCGAACTGGAACGGTGGATCGACGAGGCGGACGCCGAGCTGCCGGAGCTGCGCGCGTTCATCCTGCCCGGCGGTGTGCAGGCCGGTGCGGCGCTCCACGTCGCGCGCACCGTTTGCCGACGCGCGGAGCGCCGCGTCGTCGCCCTCGCGGCCATCGAGCCGGTGGAAGACGACATCATCGTCTACCTGAACCGCCTCTCCGACCTGCTCTTCATGCTCGCCCGCCTCGCGAACCACCGCGCCGGCGCGAGCGAAGCACGTTGGGAGCCGCGTACGGGATCGTGACCGGACTGGACGCATCGCCCCGTGCGCGGGCCATGGCGGAGCGGATCGCGGGAGAGGCCGAGCACGCCGGACTCGCACCCGCGGAGCTGGAGCTCGTCCGGCGCGCGTTCGAACTCGCCATGCAGCCGCGGATCGAACGCATCGCGGATGACCACGCCCCGGAGTTCCTGCACCCCGCGCGCACCGTGCTCATCCTGCTCGAGGATGCGGGCTGCCGCGATGCGACGACGCTGGCCGCCGGCGCGCTCTGCGAGACGGCGCACCTCGACTTCGCGGTGCCGCGCACACGGATCGAGGCGGTGCTGGGCCCGTCCGTCCGCGCGCTGGTGGACATGGTGCCGGTGCCGGCAGAGGCGGGAGAGGAACTGCTCGAGCGGCTCGTCACCGCCGGGCGGGACGCCCGCCTCGTCGCCCTCGCGGAGCGCCTGGACCACGCGCGCCACCTGCATCTCCGTCCGGCCCCGGAATGGCCCGCGTTCCATGCGCTCACCTGCGAGGTCTACCTGCCTGTCGCCGGCCGGACAGACCCGGTGCTGGAGCGGCGATTCCGCTGGTGGTGCGGGATGTTCACCCGCAGGTACCTCCGGTAGGAGGACGCCGCCGGCCGCCCCGACCCGCGCGGGTGACCGGCCGGCGCGCACGGCGCGGCGGCGGCGACCCGACGAGCGCTCGGCCGGCCCGTCAACGCCCTTGAATCTTGGCGCGAGGCCACTACACTATTCGCGGCGGTTCGAGCCGTACACGCCAGGACAGTGAGAAGGACAAACCCAGATGCCTTACGTCATCACCGAGCCCTGTATCGGCACCAAGGACGCGAGCTGCGTCGAGGTCTGCCCGGTGGACTGCATCTACGAGGGCGAGGATCAGTATTACATCCACCCGGATGAGTGCATAGATTGTGGCGCGTGCGAGCCGGAGTGCCCGGTCACCGCGATCTTCCCGGACACCGATGTCCCTCCGGAGTGGACCAGCTACATCGAGAAGAACAGGGCGTTCTTTGAGTAGAGCACGGCGGACGCCGCTCCTCTTCCTCCTCCTCGCCGCCTGTGCCGGCGGCGTCCCGGAGGACGGCGATCGTGCCGGGGTTGATCCCGCCTCGGAGATCGACGCCATGCTCGACGCTCACGCCGCATACTGGAACGCCGGTGACCTCGATGGCTTCCTCGACGCCTTCATGGACTCGACCGTCCTCGTGGGTGGCGTCGGCGTCATGCGCGGCGTCGCTGCGGCCCGGGCCCGCTACCTGCAGGGGTCGTGGCGCGGCGGCGCGCCCGCTTCCGCCCTCCGGTTCGAGGATGTCGAGGTCTATCCGCTCGGCGGGCGGCCCGCGCTCGTCCTCGGCCGCTACATTCTCTCCGACCGGGAGACCGGCGCCACGGTCGGGACGGGCCACTTCACCGTCGCCCTCGCCCGCACGGAGCAGGGCTGGCGCATCTTCCACGACCACACGACCGCGTCCCAGTGAACCCTCGGCGATGGCCCCGCGCTCGGCGACGGGTTCCTGCGCCCGGCGTCTGCCGTCTCGTCGTCTCATGAACGCAAGGGCGCGCTCGCCGCAGGTGCGGCGAGCGCGCCCCACGCCCGCGCCCGGCTCGGCGCAACCCGAGCCGGACTACAGGCCCGCCGCGCGAATCGCGTCCAGAGAAGTCTCGAGCGGTTGGATCTCGCCCGGAGCGTTCACATCGGCAGGCGCCTTGTCGGTGCGCTGCCGTGCGAGCAGGACGCTCGCGGCCACGGCGGCGATGGCCAGCAGACTGACACCCAAGGTCCGAATACGCCCTCCCGCGCTGTGGATGATGCCCGGTCGAGCCGGCCGGGCGCGGCACGCCAGGAGCATTTTCCATGCCGTCGGCCCGCGTGCTCGTAATGTGCGGCGCGACCGGGATTTGCGCCGTCCTCACAACGCGCGCCGCGCCACGATTGTGACACGTTCATCCCTCACCCACCGGCGCTGGCTCCAGAACGGCGCCGACGGCGGATGCACGGCATGACCAGCAGTGTCGAGTCCGCCGCGATCCGGCGCGCCCTGGGTGCGGTCGAGGCACACCTGCGCGCGTCCGACGGGGCCGAGGCGCTGCTCGCGCGCCGCGAGGCCGGGCTGGCCGCTCCGGGCGACGCCGCGGCGGTGGACGCGGAAGCGGCCGCCGTTCTCGCCGCGCAGCACGATGACGGGAGCTGGGGCGGCGGCCTGCTGGACACGGCGGAGGCGTTGCTCGCGCTCCACGAACTCTGGGAGGGCGAGAACCGCGGCAGCGGCCAGATCGAGCGCGGGCTGGATTGGCTCCGCACCCGTCGCGGCCTGCCGGGCCGCTTCGGCGAGCCGTGCGACCCGCGCCGCCACGAGGTCGCGCTGTGCCACCATTTCCTCGGCGGCTTCTTCTCGCCGGCCCCGCCCCAGCCATCCCTGGAGGCGGTGCGGCTCGCCTGCGGCGCCCCGGTGCCGGGAGACGCCACCGTGCGCCTCGTGGCTTCCTGCGTCGCCCTCCAGGCGAAGCTCCGGTGGGGCCGCTACGGTCGCGACGTCGAGCTGCACCTCGAAGGCCTGCGGCGCATCGTCGACCTTTGGGACGCGCGCGACGGGCTGTTCACCATGCCCGGGTTCGTCGCGGCCGTCGCCGCGCTCGCGGATGCGCCGGACCCCGAGAGCCGCGAGGCGGCGGCCCGCGGGATCGCGACCCTCGTGGGCGCGCAGCGCGCAGACGGGACCTGGCCGGACGTGGACTTGTTCCAGGTCATGGAACTGCTCGAACGCGCCGCGCGGACGGACAACGCCACGCCTGCCGTCAATGCGGCCCTGCACCGTAGCGCGGTGATGCTCGCGGTCTCCATCCAGGAAGACGGGACCTGGGGCCTACACGCCGGGACCCGCAGGACGTTGATCGGCTGGCGCGTGCTGCGCTACGCCGCCCGGATGCAGGAGGAGAAGAGCGGATGACAGCCACGCGTCTCGCCCTCGCAGCGGCCATCGCCTCCCTTGCCGCGTGCGCCATCGAACCGCAGCCCGCGGAGCTGGCGCTCACCGGCGGTGTCGTCTGGACCGGAGCCGCCGATGGACCGACCGGCACGGCCATCGCCATCCGCGACGGCCGCGTGCTGCACGTCGGCACGGACAGCGAAGTCGAACGCTTCATCGGCCCCACGACGCGCCGCATCGACCTTGCCGGCCGTCTGGTCGTGCCCGGCTTCATGGATGGCCACACCCACTTCATGTCGGGCGGCTTCCAGCTCGCGAGCGTGGACCTCCGCGATGCCGCGACCCCCGAGGAGTTCGCCCGCCGCATCGGCGAGTTCGCCCGCACCCTGCCACCGGGCCGGTGGATCACCGGCGGCGACTGGGACCACGAGCTGTGGGAGGGCGCGCCTCTGCCGCGCCGGGAATGGATCGACTCCCTCACGCCCGAGCACCCCGTCTTCGTCACGCGGCTGGACGGCCACATGGCGCTGGCCAACACCCGCGCCCTCGAGCTCGCCGGCGTCCCGCCCGATGCGGAGGACCCGCCCGGCGGCACGATCGTCCGCGACCCGCGCACCGGCCGGATGACCGGCGTGCTCAAGGACGAAGCGATGAGCCTCGTCAGCCGCGCGATCCCCGCGCCGAGCCAGGAAGAGCTCGACGAGGCGTTCGAACGCGCGCAGGCGCACGCGCTCTCGCGCGGCGTCACGATGATCCACGACATGGGCGACTGGACGGACCTCGAGACCTACCGCCGCGCCCATCGCGAAGGCCGCCTGCGCATCCGCATCTACTCGTTCGTCCCGCTGTCCACGTGGGAGCGCCTGCACGACTACGTGACCCGCGAGGGCACGGGCGACGCCCGGCTACGCTGGGGCGGGCTCAAGGGCTTCGTGGACGGCTCGCTCGGTTCCACCACCGCGTGGTTCTACGAGCCGTACGACGACGCACCACACACCTCCGGGCTCATCGTCACGGACACCGCACAGCTCCGCGACTGGATCTACCGCGCCGACGCCGTGGGCCTGCACGTCGCCGTGCACGCCATCGGCGACCGCGCCAACGACTGGCTCCTGGACGTCTTCGAGGCGGCGGCGCGCCGCAACGGCCCGCGCGACCGCCGGTTCCGCATCGAGCACGCGCAGCACCTCACGCCCGAGGCGATCCGGCGCTTCGCCGAGCTCGGCGTCCTGCCCTCCATGCAGCCGTACCACGCCGCCGATGACGGCCGCTGGGCGGAGAAGCGCATTGGGTCCGAACGCATCCGCACGACCTACGCGTTCCGCTCGCTCCTGGACGCCGGCGCCCGCCTCATGTTCGGCAGCGACTGGACCGTCGCGCCCATCGATCCGCTGCTCGGCATCCACGCCGCCGTCACCCGCCAGACCATCGACGGCGCCAACCCGGACGGTTGGGTCCCCGAGCAGAAGATCACGGTGGAAGAAGCGTTGCGCGCCTACACGATCGCCAACGCGTACGGCGCGTTCATGGAGGACGAGCTGGGCACGCTCGAGCCCGGCAAGCGCGGCGACCTCGTCGTGCTCTCCGAGAACATCCTGGAGATCGAGCCGGCGCGCATTGCCGATGTGAAGGTGGACTTCACCGTGATCGGCGGCGTGGTGGTGTACGAGAGGGAGCAGCAGCTGGCTGAGCGCTAGTCCCGGCCGGCGGCCAACCTCCTTCCGGGCGCGGCGCGGTCACCGGCGCTCGACGACCAGCGGCATCGTGTCGGCGCCCGCCCGCCGCTCACGGACGCCGCGATGGACACGAGGGGCCCCCGTCCGCGCCGAGGCGCCGCAGGCCCGTGCTACGCTGCTCGGAGGTCGGCCTGCCCTGCCCTGGCCACCCCGCACCCCGCGTGCTCAACGGCCCAGGTCCCCCTCCCCCGCCGGCACCTCCACCGCCCGACCGTTCGGCCGTAGCAGCGCCGTGAAATAGTACCGGCCCACCGGGAGCGAGTCGCCGAGGATCTCGTCGGCCCGTGTGCTCGCCTGGAACTCCCGCGATTCGCCGGGCGCCAGATCCAGCTCCACGAGCTGCATCGTGCAGAACGCGCCTCGCTGCTGGTCCCAGGCCGGCGCGCCCGCGCGTGCCGCGTCCCGGTACGCGCGCAGCAGCACCACGCAGCCGTCGGGGAACGAGATCGTCTGCCGGCTCGACGACGTGTTCGTCACCCGCGCCGTCGCGTACACCGTGGGCGGCGCGGTCTCCGCGATCCTCACCTCCGCGGTGTACGTCACGCCCTCGACCGTCACCTGCCGCTGCGGCCCGGCCGCCGGTCCCGGCTCACCACCGCCCGCCGGACCCGGCCCACTGCACGCCGCGAGCCCCGCCAGCCACAACGCCGCTACCCATGCTCCGCGAGTCCTCATGTCCTCCTCTCCGAGGCGGCAATCAGTGAATCCCATTCGACGCGCCCTTCACCCGATCGGGCGCAATCGGTCCACCCGCTCAACCAGCGGCGCCGTCCCCCCGTCACAGCAGGAGCAAGGCCGGCACGAGGGACGGCGGCATCACGCGCGTCCATCAGTGGACGACCGCTCGACCGACGTCTTGGGGCTGTTCCCGATGTATACGGTGACGGCGTACGGTGAGGGCGGCCCGGAGGCGGCCACGACGGACCGCGAGCCCCCCGCCCACGCACGGGCGGATCCAAACGCGTGGGCCTTTGTCATCTGACCACCCGCGACGATCTCCTCACCGCTCCACCACCATCGCGAACCCCATCGCCCCCGCCGCGCACACGGTGATCAGCCCCAGGCCCAGACCGCGCCGCTTCATCTCGTTCAGCAGCGTGATCGTCAGCCGCCCCCCCGTTGCGCCGAACGGATGGCCCAACGCGATGCTGCCGCCCATCACGTTGATCCGGTCCTCGTCAATGATCCCCACCCTCTCGCTCCTCCCCAGCTCCTTCCGCGCGAACTCGTCCGAGTCCAGCGCCTGGAGGTTCGAAAGTACCTGCGCCGCGAACGCCTCGTGGATCTCCCACAGCTCGATGTCGCGCATGCTCACGCCCGCGCGGTCCAGCGCGATCGGCGTCGCGTACGCCGGGCCCTGGAGGAGCTGCGCGGAGGGCGAGAGCGCCGCGTACGCCCAGCTCCGGATGTAGCCCAGCGGCTCGTAGCCCAGCGCCTTCGCCTTCTCCTCGCTCATCAGCAACACCGCGGAGGCGCCGTCCGTCAGCGGCGAGGAGTTGCCCGCCGTCACCGTGCCGTACTTGCGATCGAAGACCGGCGGCAGCGCCGCCAGCTTCTCCATGCTCGTGTCCGGCCGGATCCCGTTGTCCCGCGTCACCATCTCGCTGTAGTCCGGCGGCACGAGCACCGGCACGATCTCCTCCGTCAGCCGCCCATCCTCGGTGCCCTGCCACGCGAGCCGGTGCGAGCGGAGCGCCCAGCGGTCCTGCTCCTCTCGGCTGATCCCGTTCTCCTTCGCCATCCGCTCCGCGCTCTGCCCCATCGTCTCGCCCGTGCTGGGCTCCGCGATCGCGGGCGTGACCGGCGCGAGCTCGCTCGGCCGCAGCCCCGCGAACGCACGCACGCGCTGCATCGGCGTCTTCGCCCGCGATGCCGCGACCAGCCGGTCCCGGAGCTTCTTCGAGAAGAGGATCGGGATGTCCGTCAGCGACTCCGCGCCACCCGCGATCACCACGTCCGCGTAGCCCCGCGCGATGCTGTCCGCCGCCGTCGTGATCGCCTGGTTCGCGGACGCGCACGCGCGGGACACCGTGAACGCCGGCACGCTCGGCGGAAGCCCCGCACCCAGCCCGACCTCGCGCGCGATGTTCGGCGCCGTCACCGAATGCACCACCGTGCCGAACACCACCTCGTCCACCTCCAGCGGATCCAGCTCCGCGCGGTACAGCAGCTCCCGCACGGCCAGGGCGCCGAGCTGCACGGCCGTCATGTCGCGGAAGACGGTGCCCGCCTTCGCGAACGGCGTGCGGCAGCCGGCCACGATCGCCACGCGGCGGCCGAGCCAGCCGGGCGTGCCCCGCGCCGGCTTGCGGGACGGCCGGCCCGCCACCGTTCCCCCGGTTGCCGTGTTCGAGTCCGTCATTCAGCGCACCTCCTCGACGCGTGGTCGGAACGTTGCGCCCGGCGTTGCGCCGCCCTCGCCGGCCGCCGCATCATTGGCGGCGACGGAGGGAGGCCGCATGACGGTGCGACGCGCGGAGCGCGGTGACATCCGGGCCCTGGCCGAGCTGTGGACCCACGCCTTCCCGGGCGAACGGACGGTCGCCGAACGGGTCCGGCAGCTCGAGGTCGGCATCCCGTACGGCGGGATCGAGTCCGCCTGGGTCGCCGAGGAAAACGGCCGCATCACCGGCGCGTTCAAGGCGTACCGCCTCACCGAGTACGTCGCGGGCACCGCCCTGCCCATGCTCGGCCTCGCCGCCGTCGCCGTCGCCGGATCCGCCCGCCGCAGAGGCCTCGGCCGCCGGCTCGTGCAGGAGGCGCTCCGCATCGGCCGCGACCGCGGCGACGCGATCTCCGTGCTCTACCCCTTCCGCCCCGCGTTCTACGAAGCGCTCGGCTGGGGCTTCGCCGGCGAGCTGCACGTCTACCGCTTCCGACCGGAGGCGTTGCCGGAATACGAGGGGCACGAGCACGTGCGCCCCGCCACGCCCCACGACCGCGGCGGCATCACCGCATGCTACGCCCGCGTGGCCCGGAACGCCAACGGCCCGCTCCGCAGGACCGCGGACGCGTGGACCCACCACCTCGATGCGCCGGGGGTCCAGGCCTACGTCTTCGAGACCGGCGAGGTCCGCGGCTACCTCCTCGCCCGCTACGGCCGCGCCCGCTCACCCGAGCACCGGGTGCTCTACATCCGGGAGCTCATCGCGGAAGACGACGACGCCTACCGCGGCCTCCTCGGCTGGATCTCGCGCCAGCGCGACCAGTGGCGCCGCGTGCGCTACGACGCCCGCCGCGGAGAGCACATGGATGTCCGCCTCGCCGACCCCAGGCCGCCGGACTTCCACCCCGCCCGCGCGCTCTGGTTCCCGACCGCGACGACGCTGCGCGGTCCGATGCTGCGAGTCCTGGACGTCCAGGCCGCCCTCGCCGCCCGCACCGGCTGGGGCACCGAACCGCGCGGCGAGACCACGATCGAGATCGAGGTCTACGACGAGCAGCTCCCGGAGAACCGCGGGCCCTGGCATCTGACGATCGGCGAGGGTGGCGTCGCAGCCCGCCGGGCGGACGGCGGCCGCGCCCACGCCCGCCTCGCCACCGATCCCGCGACCTTCGCGCAGGTCTACACCGGCGAGCTCTCTCCCTCGGCCGCCGCGTGGCTGGGCCGCGCCGAGGTCAGCGGGCAGACGCGCCGACTCGACGAGGTGTTCCGCGTCGCCGAGCCGTTCTGGCTGCTGGACGAGTTCTGATCCCTCAGTGCAGAGAGCCCGGAGAACCGGGCCGCTGGAGAGCATGCAGAGCGCGGAGAGCGGCCCGCGGCGCGCGGAGCCGGGGGAACCGGCCTCGCGGCGGCCGGACGGGACGCGGAGATCGTAGAGGGCGGTTGGAGCGTTCGTCGCGACGGAGAGCCGCCCCACGCGGTCAGCCGAACGCCTGCCGCAGCGCTTCTTCCAGCGCGTTCCAACCAAGGAGCGCGCAGCGCACCCGGACGGGAAACCGGTGCACGCCGGCCAACGCGCGCAGGTCGCCGAGCGCCTTGTCCCGGGCCGCGTCGGCGTCGCCCCGCATCATCGCCTTCATGCGTTCGATCAGCCCCCGGGCCTCCGCCACGGTCTTCCCCTCCAGCACCTGCGTCATCATCGAGACGGACGCCTGGGAGATCGAGCAGCCGTCGCCGAGGAAGCGCGCCTCGGCGATGCGGTCGCTGTCGAACCGGAGCTGGAGGCGCACCGTGTCGCCGCACGACGGGTTGTTCATGCGCACGTCCACGTCGGCGCCCGGCAGCTCGCCGCGGTTGCGCGGCTTCTTGTAGTGCTCCAGCACGAGCTGCTGGAACAGCGAGCTGAGGGGCGGGGTCTCGGGCGACGCCGCGCCCGGCACGCCGCCGGCGCGATCGGGATCCGGGTGCCGGTCCATCATCCGCCGAAGATCCTACGCGCGGTTTCGAGGCCCTCGACCAGGCGGTCGAGCTCCTCGGGAGCGGTGTAGACGAAGCACGACGCGCGCGCGGTCGAACCCACGCCCAATCGCCGCGTCAGGAGCTGCGCGCAGTGGTGCCCCGCCCGGATCGCGATGCCCTCGGCGTCGAGGATCGTCGCGATGTCGTGCGGGTGGATGCCGTCCAGCGTGAACGCGAACACGGCGATCCGGCCTTCCGGCTCCCGTGGGCCGTACAGCGTGAGCCCGGGCACCGCGCCGAGCCGCTCGAGGCCGTAGCGCACCAGCATGTCCTCGTGCGCCTCCCGCGCCTCCTGGCCCAGCGACTCGAGATAGTCCAGCGCCGCAGCCAGCCCCACCGCGCCCGCCACGTTCGGCGTGCCGGCCTCGAACCGGTGCGGCACCGCCGCGTACGTCGAGCGCTCGGGCAGCACTTCGTCGATCATTTCGCCGCCACCCTGCCACGGCTGCATCGCCTCGAGCAGCTCGCGGCGCGCCCACAGCGCGCCGATGCCCATCGGGCCGCCCAGCTTGTGGCCGGAGAAGGCGTAGAAATCGCAACCCAGGGCCGCCACGTCCACCGCCAGATGCGCCGCGCCCTGCGCGCCGTCCACGAACACGCGCGCGCCGGCGCGATGCGCCCGCTCGCAGACCTCCGCGACCGGATGGATCGTGCCCAGGAGGTTGGAGACGTGCGCCAGCGACACCAGCTTCACGCGGCCGCCCGCGAGCAGCGCGTCCAGCTCGTCCAGCCGCAGCCGGCCCGCGTCATCGATGTCGATGTAGCGCAGCCGCGCCCCCGTCCGCTGCGCCACCAACTGCCACGGCACGATGTTCGAATGATGCTCGGCGACGGTGAGCACGACCTCGTCGCCCGGCCGCAGCTCCGCCGCGCCCCAGCTCCACGCGACGAGGTTCACCGCCTCCGTCGTGCCCCGCACGAACACCACCTCGGCCGGGTCCGAGGCGCCCAGGAACCGGGCCACACGCGCCCGCGCCGCCTCGTAGCGCTCCGTCGCCCGGCGCGAGAGCTCGTGGAGCCCACGGTGCACGTTGGCGTTGTCCCGGACGTAGAACTCCGTCAGCGCATCCAGCACCGCCCGCGGACGCTGCGCGGTCGCCGCGCTGTCCAGATACACGAGCGGACGGCCGTGCACCGACTGCGCGAGCGCGGGGAAATCCGCCCTGACCCGCTCCACGTCCAGCGATCGGCGCGACGCGGTCAGCACCGCCATGCTGCGACTCCTGCATCGAAGAACGCGGCGCCGGCCGACCCGGTCGCCGCGCTCAATCGTTCACCACCACGTAGACCTGCCCGCCTCGGACCACCACCTCGTACGTCTTGACCGGCTTGACCGCGGGCAGCGAGAGCGCCCGCCCGGTCGCGCAGTCGAACCGCGCACCGTGCCAGGCGCACGTGACCGCATCGCCATCCAGCTCACCCGCCGAGAGCGGGAAGTCCCTGTGCGTGCAGTTGTCCTGGAAGGCGTAGATGCCGGACTCCGCATGGGCCAGGCAAATGCGCCTCCCCGCGATCTCCACGCCCAACAGGGTGCCCGGCGGCAGGTCATCCAGCGCTGCCGCCGGGACCGCGCCCGGCGGCAGCGGCGCGTCCGGCGCGCTCGCCACGCTCACCCCCCGGTCTAGTGGAGCTGCTCCTCGATCGCGGCACGCAGCTCCTCGACCAGACCCGGAAGCGGCAGCCGCTCGAGCACCTCGCCGAAGAAGCCGAAGATCACCAGCCGCTCCGCGATCCGGCGCGGCATGCCCCGGCTCATGAGGTAGAACAGCTCCTCTTCGTCCAGGTGCCCGACCGTCGCGCCGTGCGAGCAGCGCACGTCGTCCGCCTCGATCTCCAGGTTCGGCAGCGACTCCGCACGCGCCTCCGGCGAGAGCAGCAGGTTGCGGTTCGTCTGGTACGCATCCGTGCGCTGCGCCTTCGGATGGACCTTGATCAGCCCGCGGAAGACGGTGTGCGCCCGGTCGTACAGCGCGCCCTTGTAGAGCAGGTCGCTGTGCGCGTGCGGCACCACGTGGTCCTGCCGCGTGTTGTGGTCGAAGTGCTGGTCCCCGCTCGCGAAGTACAGGCCCAGCATGTCACTGCGCGCGCCCGGCCCCTCGAGCCGCGCCGCAAGGTCCACCCGCGCCACCGAGGCGCCCAGGTTCACCACCAGCGTGTCGAGGTTCGCGTCCCGCTCTGCGATCGTCCGCTGCGTCGAGACATGCCGCACGCCGTGGCCCCAGCGCTGGAAGGCGACGTACTGCACGCTCGACCCCGTGCGCGCGTAGACCTCCACCACCCCGCACGAGAGCGCGGGCGCATCGAAGTCCGGCGACGCGAACGTCTCCACCACCGCCACCTGGCTGCCTTCGTCCGCGACCAGCAGCGTGCGCGGGAGCACCGCGACGCCCGGACGCTCCATCCACCGCCCGACACGGATCGGCTCCTCGATCCGCACGCCGCGAGGGACGTACACGAACACGCCGCCCGACCACAGCGCGCCGTTCAGCGCCGCGAACTTGCCCAGCTCCGGCGGCACCGCGCGCGTGCCCAGGTACGGCTCCACCAGCTCCGGGTGAGTCGCGGCCGCCTCGGCCAGGTCCATGACGATGACCCCGCGCGCCCGCAGCTCCTCGGCCACCTCGACCTGCACCAGACGCGCGCCGACCTGGAGCGCCCGGCCCGCTGCAGCACCCGTCAGGCCCAGCCGCTCCGCATCCGCGCCGCCCGCCTCACCGCCGGCCTCCTCCAGCTCGACCTCGTCGAGCTTCAACAACGACACATCCGTGTAGCGCCACTCCTCGACCTGGGTCGTGGGCAGCGGCGTCCGCTCGTAGACCTCCCACGCCGCCAGACGCCGCTGCCGCAGCCACTCGGGGAGGCCGGCGCTCCGCCGCTCCACCGCGTCCCGGTTGAACGCGGCGTTCACACCCTCGCCCACCACCGTCGCAGTGGCGGCCTCGTTCGACAACCGCGCGTCAGCCAACGCTGCCCTCCATCTCCAGCTCGATCAGTCGGTTCAGCTCGACGGCGTACTCCAGCGGCAGCTCCCGCGCGATCGGCTCGATGAACCCGCGCACCACCATCGCCGTCGCCTCCTCCTCGGACAGCCCCCGGCTCATCAGGTAGAAGAGCTGCTCCTCGCCGATCTTCGAGACCGACGCCTCGTGCCCCACGTTCGCCGTGCTCTCCTCGATCTCGATGTACGGGAACGTGTCCGTGCGCGACGTGTCGTGCAGCAGCAGCGCGTCACACTGCACGTTCGACTTCGCGCCACGGGCGCCCTCGTACACCTTGCACAGGCCACGGTACGACGCGCGGCCCGTCCCCCGCGAGATCGACTTCGAAATGATGCGCGACGTGGTGTGCGGCGCCACGTGCACGACCTTGCCACCCGTGTCCTGGTGCTGGCCGTCACCCGCGTACGCAATGGACAGGATCTCGCCGTGCGCACCCTCGCCCACCAGGTAGCAGGACGGGTACTTCATCGTCAGCTTCGAGCCCAGGTTCCCGTCCAGCCACTCCATGTGCGCGCCCTCGTGGACGATCGCCCGCTGCGTCACGAGGTTGTACATGTTGCGCGGCCAGTTCTGGATCGTCGTGTAGCGGAACCGGGCCCCCGGCTTCACCACGATCTCGATCACGCCCGAATGGAACGAGTCCGTGGTGTACACCGGCGCCGTGCATCCCTCGATGTAGTGCGCCTGCGAGCCCTCGTCCGCGATGATCAACGTGCGCTCGAACTGGCCCATCCGCTCGGCGTTCACCCGGAAGTACGCCTGCAGCGGCACGTCGACCTTCACGCCCTTCGGGATGTAGACGAACGAGCCGCCGGACCAGACCGCCGAGTTCAGCGCAGCGAACTTGTTGTCGTGCGGCGGGACCACCGTCGCGAAGTACTCACGGAACAGGTCCGGGTACTTCTTCAACCCGTTCTCGATGGACTCGAAGATGACCCCCTGCCGCTCCCACTCCTCCTTGAGGGAGTGGTAGACCATCTCCGACTCGTACTGCGCACCCACACCCGCCAGGATCTTCCGCTCCGCCTCCGGGATGCCCAGCCGCTCGAACGTCTCCTTGATGGACTCCGGCACCTCGTCCCAGGACCGCTTCATCCGGTCCTGCGGCCGGATGTAGTAATAGATGTCGTCGAGGTCCAGCTTGCTCAGGTCACCACCCCACGTGGGCATCGGCTTGGACTGGAAGATCCGCAGCGCTTTCAGCCGGAACTCCAGCATCCATTCCGGCTCTTCCTTGTGCGCCGAGATCTGCCGCACCACTTCCTCGGACAGCCCCTTCTGGGCCTTGAACAGGGGCTCGACCTGCGTGATGAAGTGGTACTTGTACTGCTCGAGCCCCAGGGTGGCGACGGTCTCGTTGTAGGGCATGGCTGCTCCTCAGTTGGGCTCCACGTGCTTTGCGCGTCCACGTCCCGGGCGCGCTCGGCACGCCCGTGTTCTCGTTGCTCGGTGAGGATCCGCGGCTCCGCCGCGCTGGGCGCCCGGGTGCGGCCCTCAGGCCGCCCCCGCGATCTCCTTGAACGCCTCGTAACCCCGCGCCTCCAGCTCCAGCGCCAGCTCCGGCCCGCCGGACTGCACGATCCGGCCCGCCGCCATCACGTGCACCCGGTCCGGCTTGATGTAGTTCAACAGCCGCTGGTAGTGGGTGATCAGCAGGACCGTCATCTCCGGCCGCTCCTCCCGCAGCCGGTTCACCCCGTTCGCGACGATCTTCAGCGCGTCGATGTCGAGGCCGGAGTCCGTCTCGTCCATCACCGCCAGATCCGGCTCCAGCATCGCCATCTGGAGGATCTCGTTCCGCTTCTTCTCACCACCGCTGAAGCCGTCGTTCACACTGCGCTCCGCGAACGAGGGATCCACCTCCAGCAGCCGCATCCGCTCCAGGAGCTTCTCCTGGAACTCGAAGATGTCCACCTCCCCACCCTTCCGCGCCTGCATCGCCGTCCGCAGGAAGTTCGCGATCGAGACGCCCGGGATCTCCACGGGGTACTGGAACGCCATGAACAACCCCAGGCGGGCACGCTCATCCGCCTCCAGCTCCAGCAGGTTCTCCCCCTTGAACCAGACCTCCCCGTCCGTCACCTCGTACGCGGGGTGGCCCGACAGCACCTTCGCCAGCGTGCTCTTGCCGGACCCGTTCGGCCCCATGATCGCATGGACCTGCCCCTGCGGTAGCTCCAGATCCACTCCCTTCAGGATCTCCGTCTGATCCTCCGCCACTACCGCGTGCAGATTCACGATCTTCAGAATCGGCTCGCTCATCGCTCTCCCGGGCCTCCGTCCCGCCGGCCTGCATGACCGGCTCCCTTTTCAAGATCAAGAATGATTCTCGATATCAATGGCAACCTACCCCCGCCCCCTCCCAATGTCAAGGGCCGCACAACACCGGAAAACCGCCGATCCGACCCCCACTCCCGGGCGGGACCTCCGGCCCGCCCCGAGGTGTCTAACCTGCCGGGGCGACGCTGCCCGGAGCGCGCCTCGCGGACCGCCGGTCCGCCGGGCGCGTCGCGCATCGCGGCGCGGGTGCCCGGCCCGGAACTTGACCCCCGAGGACCCGAGGGGGCGCTCGGAAAGGGAGGAAGCCATGGGGCGGACGATCCTCGTGCTGGGTGGCGGAGGGGTGAAGGGCATGGCTCACATCGGCGCGTGGAAGGCCGTCCAGGAGGCCGGGATCGAGGTCTCCGAGATCGTGGGCACCAGCATCGGCGCGCTGGTCGGCGCCTGCGTCGCAGGGGGTATGGGGTGGGACGAGCTCGCGCCCCTGGCCCTGCGCCTGAAAAAGTCGGACATCGTCCGGCTGAACCGCTGGGCGCTGTTGATCAACGGGATCCGGCAGCCCAGCGTCTTCCACGATCACGCCTTCCGCGACTACATCCGCTCGGTCCTGCCCGTGACGGACTTCTCCGAGCTGGCGTTGCCGCTGAGCATGAACGCCGTGGATCTCGAGACGGGCAAGATGGAGTGGTTCGGCGCGGGCGGCCGGACGGATGTCCCGCTGGCGGACGCAATCTACGCGTCCTGCGCGCTGCCGGTCTTCTACCCGCCCGCGGAGATCGGCGGCCGGCACCTGGTGGACGGCGGCGTCGGCGACTCGCTGCCCGTGCGCCGTGCTGCCGAGCGCGGCGCGGACCTGGTGATCGCGGTGGATGTGGGAGCGGGCGAGGTCAAGGACGCCCTGGACACGGTGTCGAAGGGCATCGTCGCCATCCAGCACCGTGTCTTCGACATCCTGAGCTACGCGCGGCGCCGCCAGCAACTGGAGACGTGGGACGGCCCGCCGCTGATCTACATCCGGCCGCGGCTGGACGGCTACTCGACCTTCGACTTCGGCCGTACCCGGTACTTCCTGGAAGAGGGCTACCGGGCGGCGCGGGAAGCGCTGGCGGATTGGTCCCGCGCCGCCGTGCCCGCGGACTGAGCCGGTCTCAGAGCCCTCCCGTCGGCGGCTCGGCGGCGACGGGCAGCGCGTTGTCCGGGCCGCCGATCGCCACCCTGTAGCGTGCGTAGAGGCGTGCGAGCAGCTCCCTGCCTTCCGGGCCTCCGCGCGAGACGGCTGCGATCGCAACATCGCGCTGGGCCAGGATCTCCTCCAGTTCGGCACGCGCCTCTGCCGGCGCGTTCCCGATCTCGGCCTGGAGGCGGGTGAAGAAGTCGCTGGCCAGCTTCAGCGCCATGTCCTCGTTGCCGCGCTGGGCCGAGGCGGCCGCCGCCGCGATGGCCGTTTCGGCGCGGAGCAGCGCGAGCTCGCGCCTCGTCTGGGTGAGCTCCCGCTCGAGGCGCTCCGCCCGCACGAACTGCCAGCCGAAGCCGGCGAGGAACGCCAGCGCCACCAGCCCCACCACCAGCAACGCCTTCCTGTTGCGGCTCATGGACCGCCTCCCTGGTCTGCGGCCGTGTTCACGATGGCGTCGATCGCCCGCCGCACCTCGGCGGCGGGCCGGCCCGACGCGTTGGAGAGGATGCTGAAGACGAGCTCGCCGCCGGACGCGGTGGTCAGGTAGCCGCTGAGCGAGTTCACGTGCGCGATGGTCCCCGTCTTGGCGAACACCCGGCCCTCGAGCGCGACGAGCCGTCGCTCCAGCGTTCCGTCCTTCTCGCCCGGCACGGCCAGCGCGGCGCGGTAGACGGGGCCCCACGGCATCCGCCGCGCGTGCTCCAGGAGCTGCACGATCGCCCGCGGCGTCAACAGGTTCTGCGCCGAGAGGCCGGACGCGTCCCGCAGCACGACGGCCGTGGAGTCGATCCCCACGACGTCGAAGAGGTACCGCCGCTCGACCTCCAGCCCCGCCGCCCACGTCCCTCCCTCGCCGCGCTCCGCGCCGAGGGTCTTCAACACCATCTCCGCGATCCAGTTCTGGCTGGGCTTCAGGATCGCGGCGACGATCTCCGCGAGCGGCGCGGACGTCCAGCTCGCGATCGGCACCAGCGGCGGCGCTCCCTGCTCGCCCGTCCCGGTGGCGGCAGCGGCGGAATCCAGCACCCCGTCCGCCGCCCCGCTGCCCGTCCGCAGCGCCGCCGCTTCCGCCGGGTCGTAGACGACGCGCACGCCGCCCTCGACCTCGATCCCCCGCGCGTCCAGCGCCGCCGCGAGCACCCGGGCGGCGTACAGCGCCGGGTCACCCACGGCGAGCCGCAGCGTGTCCGGCGCCGCATCCAGCGGCACGGAGCCGGAGAGCGTCAGCGTGTCGCTGCCCACGCGGCGGGAGACCTCGATCCTCCGGCGCGCGCCTGCCGTGTCCGTCACCAGGCGGTTCAGGATCACGACGGCGCCGGGCGGCGCGAGCGCCGTCACCCGCGCCGGCTCGCCCACCGCCGGGCCGGGCACCACCTCGGTGCGGAACGTGCCCTCCTCGACGGCGAACGCCGCGACCGGCGCGGCGTAGCCGTAGTCCAGGTCGCCGACCTCCCACGTCGGGTGCACGAGCTCGCGGTCGAAGTAGCTCGCGTCCACGACGAGCTCGCCGCGCACACGCCGGATCCCGGCCAGCGCGACGGAATCGGCCAGGGAATCCGCCGGCGCCCACGGATGGTCGTGGAACCGCTCGGACCACGTCGGATCGCCGCGGCCCACGACGACGAGCAGCTCCGCCACGCTGTCCCCGGGCGCGCGCCGCGCGGCCAGCTCGGTCCGGTAACGGTAGTCGGGCCCGAGCTCCGCCAGCGCGACGGCCGTCACCACGAGCTTCATGTTGGACGCCGGGATGAAATGCCGCTCCGGGTTCAGCGCGAGCAGCGTCCTGCGGCTCACCGGGTCGTAGACCTCGATGCCCCAGTGCGTCCGGTCCAGCGGCGGCGAGTTCGTGACCGAATCCACGACCGCGGCGAGCGTCGCGCGGCGCGGCGCCGGCCCGCCCGGCGGCGTCGGCGCACAGGCGGCGAGGACGAGCCCGCCGGCGAGCGCCGCCACAGATGCGGCCCTCCAGCCCATCGCTTCCTCCTGTCCGGTCGGGCGCCAACATACGGCCGGCCGGGCCCGCGCTCAACGCGTCCGGGGCCGGAACGCGCCTTGCACGCCTGCCGGGCGACGCACGAACCCGGGAAAGGGGCTGGCCGCGCATGCAGGACCGTCCGTCAGACGCCGCGAACCCCGTGCTGGTGCTGAGCGACGACGGCGCCGACCTCGCCGCCGCCTTCGCCGACGCCGGCTTCGCGACCCGTGTCACCCGCTCGCCCGACGAGCTCGAGGACGCGTTCGGCGATGGCCTGCGCAGCATCGCCACGCCGCCGCTCGTCGTCGTGGACCTGCGACGCGGCGGCTCTGCGGAGAGCGTGCACGCCCTCCGCCGGCGCGACGGCCGGCTCCCCATTCTCGCCATCACGGACGACCCCGCCGACGCCAGCGCCGCCGCCGCTGCCGGCGCCAACGCCACGGTGGGCTCGGCCGAGCTCGGCCCCCGTCTGGCCGAGCTCGTGAACCTGCTGCTCCGCATGGCGACCCTGTGGTGAGCCCCGCTTTACTGCCACCCGCCGCGCGCCTAGCTTTCGCCGCATGGAAAGAGAAACCGAGCCCAGCGACGCCGCGTCTGGTGCCGTCCCCCCGGACCGGCCCCAGGACGGGTTCCGTCGCCACGCAGCAGCCGCGATCGAACGCATCGCCGCCTACTTCGAGAACATTGAGGCGTGGCCCGTCTTCCCCCCGACCCGGCCGGGTCAGGTCCGCGCCGCGCTCCCTCCAGCGCCCCCCGAAGAGCCGGAGCCGATGGACCGGATCCTGGCGGACTTCGACCGCCTGATCCTGCCCAACACCACGCACTGGAATCACCCAGGCTTCTTCGCCTACTTCCCGGCCAGCAGCACGGAGCCCGGCATCATCGGCGAGTTGCTCGCCGCCGCGCTGAACGCGAACGCGATGGTCTGGCGCACCGGGCCGGCCGCGACCGAGCTCGAGCAACACGTGCTCGGCTGGCTACGCCAGCTCCTCGGCCTGCCCGAGGGCTGGTTCGGCGTGATCAACGACACCGCCTCCAGCAGCACGCTCTACGCCCTCGCCGCTGCACGGGAAGCGCATCCCGAGCTCCGCGTCCGCGAGGACGGGCTCGCCGGACGCCCAGACCTGCCGCGGCTCCGGGTCTACTGCTCCGAGGAGGCCCACTCCAGCGTGGACAAGGCCGCGATCACGCTCGGCCTCGGCCTCTCCGGCGTACGCCGCATCCCCACGGACGAACGGCTCCGGCTCGACCCCGCTGCGCTCGAGGCCGCCATTGCCGAGGACCGCGCCGCAGGCATCCGGCCGCTCGCCGTCGTCGCCACCGTCGGCACCACGTCCACCACGGCAGTGGACCCCGTGCCCGCCATCGCCGACATCTGCGAGCGCGAGGGCCTGTGGCTCCACATCGACGCGGCGTACGGCGGCGCAGCGGCGATCCTGCCCGAAATGCGCTGGATCTTCGATGGCTGCGACCGCGCGGACTCGCTGGTCACGAACCCGCACAAGTGGCTGTTCACGCCCCTCGACTGCTCGGTCCTGTTCACGCGTCGTCCCGACGTGCTGCGCCGTGCCTTCTCCCTCACACCCTTCTACCTCACCACGGCCGAAGGCGAGGAGGCGGTCAACCTGATGGACTACGGACTGGCGCTCGGCCGTCGGTTCCGCGCGCTCAAGCTGTGGTTCATCCTCCGGTACTACGGCCGTGAGGGCATCCGGGCGATCCTGCGCGAGCACCTCCGGCTCGCCCGGCTCTTCGCCTCGTGGGTGGACGCGGCGCCGGACTTCGAGCGCCTCGCGCCGACGGACTTCTCCGTCGTCGTCTTCCGACACCATCCCGTGGGACATCCGGGCGGCGAGGCGCTGGACGCGTTGAACGAACGGCTGCTCCACCGGGTCAACGCATCGGGCGAAGTGTTCCTCTCGCAAACGCGGGTGAACGGCCGGTACGCGCTCCGCCTCGCGATCGGCAACCCGCGCACCACCGAGGCGCACGTCCGCCGCGCCTGGGATCTGCTGCGCGAGCAGTGATGACTCTCCTCGACTACATCATCGTCGGCGCCTACCTCGCCGGCATGATCGCGATCGGCGCTGCGGTGTCGCGCCGCATCGCCGGCTTCCGCGACTTCTTCGTCGCGGCCGGACACCTCACCGCACCGCTCCTGGTCTGCTCGCTGGTCTCGACCTACTACGGGCTGGACGTGCTGTTCGGCGGCTCCGAGGTCGCGTACCAGGAGGGCGTCGTCGCGTGGTTCGGCTACATGCGGCCGTACTACCTCGTCATCCTCGCCGCCGTGTTGCTGGTCGCGCCGCGGCTGAAGCGGCACGCCTTCCTCTCGCTTCCCGATGTCGCGGAACACTACTACGGCGTCGGCACGCGCGTGGTCGCCGCCATCGCCAGCTTCCTCTACGCTCTGCCGCTGCTCAGCATCATGGGCATCGGCATCCTGCTGGACGTGACGCTCGGCATCCCGTTCACCTGGGGCGTGCTGCTCGGCGCCTGCATCTCACTGGCTTACACCGTGATGGGCGGGCTGCTCGCCGATGCCCTGACCGACACCGTGCAGTTCGTCCTGATGTGCATCACCCTGGGCATCGCCTGCATCCTCGTACTGCACGCGGCAGGCGGGATGGACGGCCTCCAGGCCGCGCTGCCCGCCGAGTTCTTCGACCCCGGCGGGACGTATCCCGCGTCCGTGCTGCTCGTGTTCGGGGCGTCCGCGCTCAGCGCGCTGGTCGAGCCGGCGTTCTACCAGCGTGTGTTCGCGGCGGTGAACTACCGCGCGGTGCTGATCGCACTGCTCACGGGCATCACGCTCTGGGCCGCGTACGACTGGATCACGACCGTGCTCGGCATGGCCGCCGCCGCGCGCGGCATCGAGGCGGAGCCGCGTTACGCGCTGCTCATGCTCACCCTGGATGTGTTGCCCGCCGGGCTGCGCGGCCTCTTCGTCGCCGGCGTGCTCGCCGCTGCGATGTCCACCATCGACTCTTACCTGCTCATCGCCGGCGGCAACATCGCGTACGACATCTACCGGCCGCTCGTCCGGCCGGACATGCCGGACCGCGACGTGCTGCGGCTCACACGCTGGATGACCGCTGTGGCCGCGGCGGCATCCGTGGCGTTCGCGCTGTTCTTCCGCACCATCGTCTCCGCCTGGATCTTCATGAGCACGGTGCTGATCGCCGCGACGCTCGTGCCGCTGCTCGTCGGGCTGTACTCCCGCCGGCCGCAGCCCGCCGCCGCCGGATTCGCCTCGAGCCTCGCCGGGCTCGGCGTCGCCGTCCTGTTCTACATCCTGGTGCACGTCTACGGGGTCCACGACGAGGAGTGGGCCACGCAGATCTGGACCGTCGAGCTCGGCGGTCGCACCATCGCGCTGTGGCAGGAGTACGCCGTGCTGTTCGCACTGCCCGCGTCCGCGCTCGCCTTCATCATCGCGCGGCTCGCCGCGCGCGCGCCGGCGCGAGCGGGCGTACCCGGAGCGTTGGCGGAAGAGGTGAGTCGATGAGCATCTGGACGCTGGGGACGTGGCTCTCGATCGTGGTGCTCATCGTCGGCTCCACGCTGGTGTTCGCGTGGTTCCTGCGCGACGTGAGGCTCGTGTTCCGGGACACGGGCCCGACCCATGGCGAGCCGAGTGGCGAGCGCGGCACGGAGCGCCGCGCCGGCGGCTGAATCGAAGCGCGGAGGACTGCCGCCGGGCTACGGCTCCGCCACGCACACCCGGTTCCTCCCGCCCATCTTCGCCCGGTACAGCGCGCGGTCGGCCGCCACGACGAGGTCGATGGGCGTCCGCATCCCGGGCACGTACTCGGCGACGCCCGCGCTCACGGTCATCGCGCCGCCGAACGCCTGGGCGCAGCGCTCGCGCACGCGTTCGGCGTGGGCGCGTCCGCCGGCCAGGTCTGTGCCGGAGAGCACGGTGGCGAACTCCTCGCCGCCGTAGCGCGCGGCGAGGTTCATGGCGCGGGTCTCGTTGCGCAGCACGTTGGCGAAGCGGATCAACGCGAGGTCGCCGGCACGGTGGCCATGCAGGTCGTTGTACTCCTTGAACCGATCGAGGTCGTACAACACGAAGCAGAGCGGCCGCCCACGCTGTGCCGCCGCGAACTCCTTCTCCAGGAACAGGTCGAGCTGCCGGCGGTTCGGGAGGTGAACGAGCGGGTCGGTCAGCGAGAGGCGCCGCACTTCGTCGTGGAGCCGCGCGTTCTCGATCGCGGCAGAAGCATGCGGCGCCATGCGATGCAACAGCGCGAGCTGATCGGGATCCGGCGGCGCATCCGACCACGGCCCGATGGCGAACAGGCCGATCAGGCGCGGGCCGAGCACGAGCGGTACGAGGATCCGGCCGCGCTCGTGCAGTCCGGCGCCGGCCCCGACGTCCGTGCCCAGCCGGATCTCCGCAGCCGTGCCGGCGCCGGCCCGGACCGCTGGCTGGGACAGTGCTTCCGCTTTGAGGCGCGCGATCGCTGCCGGCGGGAGGATCCGCTCCTCGCCCAGCCGGATCATCGCCCCGCCCGCCCGCGCGACGGCGCGGATCCGCGCACCGTCCAGCAACCACAGCACCACCGGCTTGTTCACCACTTCGAACGCACGGTTGGCGGCGCGCTCGACGACCTCGCTCAGCTCCAGGGAGCCGCCCAGGTCGCGCGCGATCGCTTCGAGCCGCTCGGCCTCCTCGCCCCGCCGCCGCACCTCCGCGAAAAGACGTGCGTTCGCCACCGCCACCGCGGCGAGCTGCCCGACGGCCAGCAGGAAGTTCGCTTCCGTGGCGTCGAACGGGCGCGCCTCGCGCCGCTGCGCCGCGAGGTAGCCGATCAACCGGCCTTCGCACCGCAACGGCGCCGCGAGCAGGGCGCTCTTGTCCCCCACGCCGCCGCGCACGACGAAGTCGCCCGCCCGCAGGTGCTCCATCTCCACCTCCCCCAGCCGCGGCAGGCCATCGCCCTCGCCCGCATGGAACGCCGTCCGCGCCTCGCCCTCGCGGTCGAAGATCGCCACGGTGAACGCGCTCATCGGCAACACACGCGCCACGTGATGGTGCAGCGCTTCGTACAGCGCAGACGGCACCAGCGTGGACGTCAACGTGCGCGCCAGGTCGAGCAGGACGTTGTACCGTTCTGTGACGCTCGAATAGAGTTCGAGAGACGGGGTCACGGCCGGCCACGGTTCACGGGTCGGTCACGCTGCGCACCACGGCGCCGGCGGTTCCGCTGCGTTTCGGGAAGGCGGGATGGATCCGTCCGCCGGGGAGTGCTGGTGCGGACGCGCGGCGTCCGGAGCGGATGTGTCCCATTGTACCACCCGCTCGGTCCACCGGCAAGCTTCTTCTGGGCACACCCCGCGGCCCGGCGGGCGGCGCGCCTTGAGGATCCGGCGCCCTTGCGTTAATTTCTGGACAACATCTCCGCCTCGCAGGGCGCGTCTCTGCCCGCCCCGCCCGGCATCGTTGTTTCTGCCCGCACAAGAAGCGATGAGCGGCGATCGATACCAGCCTTCAACCGCAATCGCTGTCAATTCCAAACGTCGACCCTGGATTCGCCTGCCACCGCGAGCGCGCGCCGGGATCCTGGTCGCCGCCGCGGCAGCGTTGGTGATCCTCGTGCTCGGCCCGTTGCGCGGGTCCGTGCGGCACGGGTACGGTCACCTCATCATGATCGTCGCGCCCGCCATAGCCGCGGCCGCGTGCTTCAACGCGGGACGGGTCCTGCCGGCCCAGCGGCGCGCCGGCTGGCGCTGGTTTGCGGGAGCGGCCGCCGTCGCAGCGCTCGGCCAGCTCCTGGCTGCGGCGGGAGAGGTCGCCCTCAGGACGGCGCACTCGTACGCATCGGCCGGTCAACTTTTCGCGTTGCTCTTCTATCCGCTGTTCTGCGTCGGCGCCGCCATCGCGCTCCGTGCGACGGGCGGCCCGCGGCGCGGCGCCGAGGTGACGCTGGACGGTGCGCTGATCGCTGCGGCCGGGGCGGCGCTGATGATCCGCCTGGGGCTCGAGCCGCTGTTGGCCCGTCCGGGTCTCGGCACAGCGGAGTTGTACGGGCTGCTCGCCGGACTGCTGGGCTCGCTGGCGGCGCTGTGCCTCGCGGCGTTGTCGGTGTTGGATCAGGCTTCGTCCGTCTCGGGCCGCGCCGCGGCCGCGCTGCTCGGCGCCGCGGCAGCGTTCGGGCTGGGACACGTGCTGCACGCCGTGTGGCCGGCGGTGAACGGTGAGGGGCCGGGTGGCCCGAACGACCTGCCGCTGCTCGGGGGTTGGGCGCTCCTCACCTATGCGGGCGTCATCAGCGCCAGTGAGGCCAGCCAGCGGACTGCCCAAGTCGCGAAGCGGGTCGCGCGGCGAGGGCGCCAGGCGGTGCTGCCCGCCGCCGCCCTGCTGCTGGGAGTGCTGGGCCTGGATGCGGCGCTGCGCTCCGCCGTCAGTGTGGACCGGGGCTTTTCACTCGCCGTCCTGGGCGCGCTGCTCGCTGTCCGCAGCGCCTACGCGCTCCGCGCCGTGGAACGGCAGACGGAGGAGTACCGACGCCTCTCGCACACCCGTGCGCTGGTCGAGGTCAGCCACGCGCTCGCCTGTTCGACGGAGCTGGATCGGACGCTCCAGCTCGTGGCCCACTGGGCTGCACGGCTCCTGAACGCCCGTGGCGCGGGCATCGAGCTGTTGACGGAGGATGGGGAGTCGCTCGAGCTGCGCGCGGCGTACGGCCTGCCCCCCCACGTGCTCGGCATCCTGTACCCGGTCGAAGGGAGCTTCACCGGCTGGGTGGTCCGCCACGGCCGGACCCGCGCGACCATCGACCCGTCGCAGGAGCCGCTCATCCAGCCCGAGAGCCGCGACTTCCTCGGCAACACGCCGGTGGCCGCTGCGCCCTTGCTCTACCGCGGCCGTCCGCTCGGCGCACTGTTCGCCTGCGCCCGCGAACGGCCTTTCGACGAGAACGAGCTCGAGCTGCTCCGCGCGCTGGCCGACCAGGCCGCCATCGCCATCGAGAACGCCCGCCTCTTCGAGCAGGTGCGCACGCTCTCGCTCACGGACCCGCTCACCGGCCTGGCCAACCGGCGCCAGCTCGAGCGCGAGCTCGCCCGCGAGTTCGCCGCCGCCCGCCGCGGCCGCAAGCTGGTCGCCGTCGTCTTCGATCTCGACAACTTCAAGAAATACAACGACGGCCACGGCCACCTCGCCGGCGACGAGGTGTTGCGCATCTTCGGATCGGTCCTGGCGCAGGAGACGCGGGCGATGAACATGGCCGCCCGCTACGGCGGCGACGAGTTCGTGGCGCTGCTCTCCGACTCGACCCGTGAGCGGGCGATGGTGTTCATCGAGCGCGTGCGCGAGCGCTTCCACGAGCGGTTGGCGGAGCTGGGACGGACCGGGATCACGGCGAGCGCGGGCGTGGCGGAGTACCACCCGTCGATGCCGGACCCCCACGCGCTGATCGCCGCCGCGGACCAGGCGCTGTATCAGGCGAAGGCGGCGCGGGAGCAGCCCCAGGCGTAGCCCCGGCCTCCGTTCAGAGGCGTTCGAGCAGGCGCACCAGCAGGTCGATGCGGCGGGGGAGGTCGTCCACGACGATGTGTTCGTCCGTGGCGTGCGCGCCGCCGCCGCGGACGCCGAGGCCGTCCAGGGTGGGCACGCCCAGCGCGGCGGTGTAGCACCCGTCGCTCCCCCCGCCGGTCGAGCCCTCTCCCAGCTCCATGCCCAGCTCCGCCGCGATCGAGCGGACCCGGCCGTAGAGCTCCACCACCGCGTCCGTCCGTTCGAGCGGCGGCCGGTTCTCGCCGCCGGTGACCTCCACCGCCGCCCCCTCCAGCACGGGCGTCAGCGCGCGCAGGGCGGCGTCCACGCGCTTCAGTTCCGCTGTGGTGCTGAAGCGCACGTCGATCTCCGCCTGGGCCCGCTCCGGGACCACGTTGGACGCCGTCCCGCCGTGCACCACGCCGACGTTGATGGTCGTGCCGCGGGCGGGGTCCGCCAGCACCGCGACGCGCAGGACCTGGTGCGCCAGCTCGACGATGGCGCTCACGCCGCGCTCCGGCTCGATCCCCGCGTGCGCCGGCCGCCCGGTCGTGGTGAGGTAGTAGATGGCGACGCCTTTCCGTGCCGTCTTGGCCGCGCCGTCGGGGAGCGGCGGCTCCAGTACCAGGACGGCCGCCGCGCCGCGCGCCTCCCTCTCGATCAGCCCGCGAGACGTCCCGGAGCCTGCCTCCTCGTCGCATGTGACCAGGATCGTCACCGGCCGGCGGGGCGCCGACCCCGTGGCGCGCAGCCGGGAGATCGCCTCGACCATCACGACGAGGCCGGCCTTCATGTCGTAGACGCCGGGACCCTCGGCGCGGTCGCCGTGCACCGCGAACGGCCGGGAGGCCAGCGTGCCCACCGGCCACACGGTGTCCATGTGGCCGAGCAGCAACAGCGGCCGCTCCGCCGGCTCGCGGCCCGCCACGCGCGCGAGCAGGTGACGTCCCACGCCCGGCGCGTCGAGCAGCTCGACCTCCGCGCCCGCCGTGGTCAGGTCCCTCGCGAGCTCGGCCGCGAGCGCGGCGTTCCGCTCCGCGTCGCCCGTCGGCGTCTCGTATTCGACGTAGCGGCGCAGCCTCTCCAGCGCCCCCGCGAGCTCCGCCCCCTGGCTGCGCCCGGTCGGCTCGTCCATCGGCATCAATCCCCGATCAGCCCTGCCCGCCGGTAGCTCTCGCCCAGCAGTTCGATGGGATGCACCACCGGCGTGTCCGCACCGGCCAGCAGCAGCCCGGCCGCGATCTGCATCATGCAGCCCGGGTTCGGCGTGGCGACCACCGCGGCGCCCGTCGAGCGGATCGCCCGGATCTTGTCCGTCAGGATCCGCCCGCCCAGGTCCGGGTGGGTCAGCCCGTAGATGCCCGCGCCGCCGCAGCACTCCTCCGCGCCGGGCAACGGCACCAGCTCGAGCTCCGGGATCGTCGCGAGCAGGTCCAGCGGCGCGCGGGTGACGCGCTGGGCGTGGTGGAGGTGGCACGGCGCGTCGTACGTGACGCGCAGCGGCAGCGGTGCGCCCCGGATGGGCCCGAGCTGTACCAGGAACTCGGAGACGTCCTTGACCCGGCTCGCCAGCCGACGCGCGCGCTCGGCGTACGCCGGGTCATCGGCCAGCAGCTCGCCGTACTCCTTCATCGCCGCGCCGCAGCCCGCCGCGTTGACCACGATCCAGTCCACGCCGGCCCGCTCGAACGCGTCGATGTTGGCGCGTGCGAGCCGACGGGCCTGCTCCAGGTCGCCGCCGTGGGCGTGCAGCGCGCCGCAGCACCGCTGCGCCGGCACGGGCACCACGGTGCAGCCGTTGGCTTGCAGCACCGCCTCCGTCGCCCGGTTCACCCGGGCGAACAGCCCTTCCTGCACGCAGCCGGTCAGCAGGGCCACGCGGGGTGCCTGCTGCCCGGGCGCCCTGTGCCCGGTGGCGGCCCGGGAGGGTGCCGCGGCACCGGCGCGGGCTTCCCCACCCGGGCGGTCGGGCGCTGCCGAGAGGGCTCCCGGACGGGTCGGGGCGGCGGAAGGGCCGCTCCGACCCGCTTCTCGTCCCTCCCGCAGCGCCGTCCACTCCGCCGACCCCGCCAGCATCGCCAGCCCGAACCGGGGCATTCCGAGCCGCGCAGGCAGCAGGCGCACGAGCAGGCGCGGCAGCCCCGTTGCCCGGAGCGCGCGGCCGAGCGTCATCGCCACCCGCGTGCCGAGGGGGCTCGCGAACACCCGAAGCAGCAGCGCGCCCGCCCGGCCACCGCTCGGCGCGCCCGCCTCCCGGGCCACGGCGCGGGCCCGCTCCAGCAGGAAGCCGTACTGCACACCCGCCGGGCACGCCGTCTCGCACGCGCGGCACCCCAGGCACCGGTCGATGTGCGTGGTGAAGGCCTCCGAGGTCGGGTCGAGCCGCCCCTCCGCCACAGCGCGCATCAGGTACAGCCGCCCCCGAGGCGAGTCCTCCTCGGCGCCGAGCCGCAGGTACGTCGGGCACGCCGTCAGGCAGAACCCGCAGTGCACACAGGCGAGGAGCCGGTCTTCCTCGGCGACGAGGGGTTCGGTCAGGGCGGGGCGTCGCACCGTCGTCGTCATCGGCCACTCAGTTCCCTCACAGCACGAACCGGCCCGGCGCCAGCACGCCCGCCGGGTCGAACTTGCTCTTCAGCGCGCGCATCAGCCGCAGCGCCGGCCCGGGGTCGCCGAACGGGTCCAGCCCCGCCTCGATCACGGCCCGGGGCGCGCGCACGCACAACACCGTGCCGCCTCGCTCGCCGAGCCGCGACCGGGCCTGTGTCAGCGCCGCGGCCCACCGTGCAGCCGCCTCGTCCGAGCACGCGTCCGCGGGCACGGCCGCCCGCACGATGCCACTGCCCGCGTGAACGAGCAGCGGCCACGCCACCGCTGCGCCGGGCAGCGCCAGCGCGGCGGCCAGCGTCCTCTCCAGATCGGACGGCCGGTCGGCCAGCCGCGCCACCAGGGCCGCGCGTGCCTCCGGCTCGCCGAGCGCCGCCCACAGCGCCCGGGCATGGGCCGCATCGGGCGTGAGCACCTGCGCGCCCCCCGCCCGCTCCCGGACCCGCGCCTCCGCCTCCGCCACGGCCGCCGCCCCGCCCTGGAGCCGCACGACCACCGCCCACTCCGCCGCTCCCACACCCAGGGCCGTGGCGGCCAGCGGCGGCGAGACCAGCTCCAGCGCCGCCGGCTCGATCCGCGGGTCGCGGAGGGCCGTCGCCAGCTCGACCGCCGCCTCCGGCCCTGCGGCCGCGAGGACCAGCGTCGCGTCCCGCTCGGGCAACGGCCTGAGCCGGACGCAGACCCGGCAGACCAGCCCGAGCGTGCCGCGGGAGCCCGTCACCAGCTTGACCAAGTCGAAACCAGCCACGTTCTTGACCACCCGCCCACCCAGCTCCAGCACGCGGCCGTCGCCGGTCACCAGCGTCAGGCCGAGCACGTGGTCCCGCGGCGTGCCGTGCGCCAGCCGCAGCGGCCCCGCTTCGGCAAGGGAGACCGCCGCGCCCAGGGTCCCCGCCCCGCCGCCCGCCGGGTCCAGCGGCAGCCACTGGCGGTGCCGCGCGAGCGTGTCCGCCAGCGCGCCCAGCGTGATGCCCGCCCCGACCACCGCGGTGAGGTCCGCCGGCTCGTACGCCTCCACCGCGGCCAGCCGCTCCGCGCTCAACACGATGTCCACCCGCTCCGGCGGCCGGCCCCAGCCCAGCCACGTCCCCGCCCCGGCCGGCTCCACCCGCCACCCCTCCCGGCTGGCCAGCTCCAGCACCGCCGCGGCCTGGTCCACCGTGCCGGGCGCGACGACCACCGCCGGCGCCACGCCGTGCACCGCCCAGCCCGCACCGGCCGGCCCCGTCCGCACGCCGGCCTCGCCGACGATCGCGCGCAGCCGCTCGATCATGCCGGCGCCCCCGCGGTTTCCACCGGCGCGCCCCCACCCTCGCCCGGACGGCGCAGCGGTGCGGCGGGTTCGTCCCCCCCCCCAGTGGCCCCCGCCGGGCCGGGGGGGGGTGCGAAGGGGCCGCCCGCCTCCCCCCCCTCCCCCCCCCCCACCCGCCCCCCCCCCCTCGCCCGGCCGGCCCCCTCCCCGCCGACCCCCCCCCGGGAGACCCTTCCCGGGGTTGCCCGCCCCCCCGGGGTGGAAACCCCCCCCCCTGG